>CAYTSP010000066.1:0-6803 GCA_964440505.1 uncultured Nitrospinaceae bacterium | reverse complement strand
CCCTACGTGGTCGTCTCGGGCTTCATGTCCGGCATCGGCGTCCTCGTGATGGCGATTCAGGTGCTGCCCTTTTTCGGCTCGGCCCCCGTGCCGGGCGGGGCCGTGGGCATGATTCGCGCGCTGCCAGAGGCGCTGAGTCACATCAACCCGAGCGCATTCGGCGTCGGCGTCGTCACGCTCGGCGTCGCGGTCTTCTGGCCGCAGCGCTTCAGGAAAATCCTGCCCACGCCACTCGTGGGGCTTTTCGCCGGAACGCTCATCGGCGTCTTGTGGCTGAATGATGCGCCCGTCATCGGGCGGGTGCCGACCGGCCTGCCGGGATTGCAGATCGGGCTGCCCTCCCTGAGCTTTCTGGCGCGCGCCGTGGAGCCCGCGCTCATTCTCGCGCTTATCGGCTCGGTGGTGAGCCTTCTCACCTGCCTGGTGGCCGACTCGCTCACCCGCACGAGCCACGACCCGGATCGCGAACTCATCGGCCAGGGCGTGGGCAACGCGGCCGCGGGCTTCATCGGCGGACTGCCCGGCGCAGGGACTCCCGTCTACACGGTGCCCAACATACGCGCCGGCGGGCGGACCCGGGCGGCGGGGGCGATATTCGCGCTCTTCCTGCTGGCGATCCTGCTGGGTCTGGGGCCCTACGTCGAGTCGATTCCGCTCGCCGCCCTCGCGGGCGTTCTGATCAAGGTCGGCTGGGACATCATCGACTGGCGTCTCCTGACCCGCCTTCACCGCATCAAGCGGGAACACCTCTTCGTCCTGCTGACGACGCTGTGCCTCACGGTGTTCGTCGACCTGATCAGCGCCGTGGCGATAGGCCTCATCGTCGCAGGCCTGGCCCACGCGGGGCAGCTCGAGAACCTGGAACTCGACAGCGTCGTCTCCGTGCCCCTGCTGGACCAGATGTTCCTCTACGAGGGAGAAGAGGTGGAGGGAGTCGACCCGTTCGAGGCGCGCGTCGGCATGGTGGCGCTCCGGGGGAGCTTCACCGTCGCGTCGTCCAAAAAACTGGTCCGGACGATAAGCCTCGACATCAAGGATCACGAGATCGTCATCTTCAATTTCACCGAAGCCACCTATATCGACGACAGCGCCGCCATGGTCATCAAGCAACTCATCGAAGTCGCCACCGAGGAGGAGACAGAGTCCATCGTCATCGGGCTTTCGGGCGACGTCGCGGAGACGCTCGACGCGCTCGACGTCCTGCGGGAGGTGCCGCAGGAGCGGATCCTCGAAAACCTGGACCAGGCGCGGGAGGCCGCGAAGCCTCTCCTGGGGATTTGAGGCGGAGGATGCGTCATATGACGGAACAGGGTTTCCTCCCGTGAACTACGATCTCAAGACGCTTCGCGGAGACGTCTTCGGCGGTCTCACGTCGACGGTGGTGGCGCTGCCGTTCGCGCTCTCTTTCGGCGTGGCTTCGGGCATGGGCGCGGCGGCGGGCCTCTACGGCGCGATAGCGGTGGGCTTTTTCGCGGCGCTCTTCGGCGGCACGCGAACCGTTATTTCAGGCCCTGCGCCTTCGATGACCGTCGCCATGGCGGTCATCGTCACCACGCACGCGGCGAACCTCACCGAGGCCCTGAGCATCGTCGTGCTGGGCGGTCTGCTGCAGGTGCTTCTGGGCGCGCTGGGGGCCGGGCGCTTCGTGGTCTACACGCCCCATGTGGTCGTCTCGGGCTTCATGTCCGGCATCGGCGTCATCATTCTGGCGATCGAGGTCTTGCCCTTTCTCGGGGCGCCGACAGCACCCGGCGGGTTCATGGGCGCGATTCGCGCGCTGCCCGAGGCGGTGGGCAGGCTCAACGTCCATGCCCTTGGCGTCGGCGCCGCTACGCTCGCCGCCTTCGCCTTCTGGCCGCGCCGCTTCGCGAGGTTTCTGCCTCCTCCACTGATGGGGCTCCTCGTCGGATCGCTTCTGGGCGTCTTGTGGCTGAATGAAGCGCCCGCCATCGGGCGGATGCCTGCCGGCCTGCCGGGGCTGCAACTGGGACTGCCCTCCGCCGGCTTCCTGCTGGGCGCCCTCCAACCGGCGATCGTTCTCGCCCTGCTGGGCTCCATCGACAGCCTCCTCGCCGCACTGGTGGCCGACTCGCTCACCGGTTCGCGCCACAACCCGAACCGCGAACTGGTGGGGCAGGGGATCGGCAACATGGCCGCGGGCCTCATCGGCGGACTGCCCGGCGCCGGGGCCACCGTGAGCACGGTGACGAACATCCGCGCGGGCGGGCAGACGCCGGTTTCGGGCGTACTGCGCGCCGTGTTGCTGCTGGCGATCCTGCTGGGCCTCGGGCCATACGTCGAGTCGATTCCGCTCGCCGCCCTCGCGGGCGTGCTGATGAAGGTGGGCTGGGACATCGTCGACTGGCGGCTCCTCGCGCGGGTGCGCCACATCCGGCGCGAGCACCTCTTCGTCATGCTGATGACGCTCGGCCTCACGGTATTCGTCGATCTGCTGACCGCCGTGGCGATAGGCCTCATCGCCGCAGGCATGGCCCATGCGAAACACCTCGAGCGCCTCGAGATCGACAACGTGGTCTCCGTGCCGATGCTGGACCACATATTCCTTGGAGAGATGAAAGACGCGGCCTCCGTGAACCCCTATGCGGCGCGCGTCGGCTTGGTATCGCTCCGGGGGAGCTTCACCGTCGCCTCATCGCACGAACTGGTCGCGGCCATCAGCGCGGACATCAAGGATCACGAGGTCGTCATCTTCGATTTCTCGAGCGCGACCCACCTCGACGACAGCGCAGCCATGCTCATCAGGCGGCTCATGGACATCGCCGCGCAGGAGCGCACCGCGTTCATCGTGATGGGCCTCGGGGGCGACGTCGCGCACACCCTCCGCGCGTTCGACGTTCTGCGCGACGCGCCCGAGGGGCGCATCGTCGAGACGCTGGAGGAGGCGCGCGAAAACGCGAAACGGATACTGGGTTTGTAGGGGGGGAGCGGCGGTTGGTTTGCTTGTGTTATCAGGCGGAGACGGGGCCTGTCGGCGGACTCGCAGGCTCGATGCCGGGCAGGACGTCGACGAGTTCGCGTTTGGCCGCCTCCATGTCATAGCCCATCTGCATACGAAGCCATAATTTCGCCGCCTCGTCGTCCTTGCCGCACAGCCGGGTGAAGCGGAGCGCCAGGTTCGGCGTAACGCGCTCGGGGTGCTTCTCGCGGATGACGGCGTGGAGCCGTTGGCGGGAGACGCCCATGCGCTTTGCGGCTTCGGTGACGCTCACGCGGAGGCCTTCCTTGAGGATGACGCTCCAGGTCTCACCCGGGTGGGGAGCCCGCACCGTGCGCACACCAGCGGGGAGTTCTTTCTTGCGCATCAGTGATAATCCTCCAGGTCCACGCGGAGAGCCGCGCCGTCGTCTTCGCGTTATTGAAATTAGCATATTCCCACAAGTGCCAACTAAGAGTGAAGCAGACGATGGGGGCATCGGTACTTGGACCTGAGATTAGGATTTAATGATGTTGGTTTTTTTAATACAACTTGTTTGTTACTTCTTTACGAGAATACATACCGCCCCAACTCAAACAACATGTACACGAATGTGATTATCCCTAGAAGCATACTTGAGGCAATAAGAACATTTGCCCATTTGGGGAAGACTTGTTGCAATCTCACATTTACTATTTTCGCAAGGCCTGAATCAGATTCAATTGTAGTCTTAATTTGGTCAACTGTAATAGGAGGGAAATAAAGATAAGAAATTGTGTACTCTTGTTTTGGAGTAATACGTGGGATTATCAGTTCTTCTCCTCCATTTGGCAGTGAACTCCGTGTGTAGTTTGTGTCGGGATAGATAATGAAATTGGGGAGATAACTGTGTGAAATTTTGACGTTAGTTGCTGTTTTGTTTCCAATGTTTCGGACAACTACTGCATGAGAATGAATGTAGTTATCAGGGTGGCCTTCAGTCTTAGATTGAAGAGCATGAGAGGCGACATGCCCATAGAATGCGATGAGTTTTTCTCTCTCATTAAAATATTTTGTAAGTACTATGCCAATAAAACAAGTAAAGATAGGTACTGCAATTTGAGAAACTATCGTCCAGTCAATATTCATTTATATCGTATCTCATAAAGATCAAATATTCTGGTTGTAATGGAACAAAAAAATAGTCGTCCGAATAGACGAACTAAATCATGTTTTAACTTTCGTTCTCTAAAATCATTTTACTTGTTGTTCTCAAAACATGAAAGAAGAATTTGGCACGGAGCATCGTGGTATTCGATTGTCACATTCAACACTGCAAATACCTGTATCATCATCCTTGAGATTACGAGCGCGTGGTGTTAATCGACAAGATCGATGCCCCCGCGATGCAATTCAGGCAGGCGAAGTCCCGTCGCCATCGCCCAGGGCGCGCTGCATGATCACGCAGTCGAGCCATCGGCCGTGCTTGAAGCCGACCGACGGCAATACGCCGACGAGCCGGAAACCGGCGCCCTCGTGGAGCCTGATGGAGGCCGTATTCGCGCTGTCGCCGATGACGGCGACCATCCGGCGCAAGCCCTTTCGGGCGCAAGAGTCGATCAACGAGTCGAGCAGCGCACCGCCGAGGCCCCGCCGCATTGCGCTCTGGTCGACGTAGACGGAATTTTCGACGGCGAAGCGGTAGGCCGGCCTCTGGTGGTAGGGCGCCGCATAGGCGTAGCCGCAGACGACGCCTTCCGCCTCAGCCACGAGCCAGGGGAGGCCTTTCTCTTTTACCGCCCGGAAGCGGCGGCGGATCTCCTCCAAATCGGGCGGCTTCTCCTCGAACGTGGCCGGCCCGTGCAGAACGTGGTGGGCGTATATCTCCTGTGTCGCGGGCAGGTCAACTTCGGTGGCGTCGCGGACGAGCGGCCCGGCTTTCGAATCGGTCTTGCTCAATGAGTCGGCTCCCGGTTTTTGAGGATTTGTGTATTCGGCGCACAGGGCGTTCCCGGCGTGCGGCGGACCCAGATGTCGAACTATATAACGGGTCGTTGTCATTGGCGATGAAAGCCGCGCCGGAAGGGACGCATTTGCGGCGAGGTTTTCACCACTCCTTTCTCAGTTGCAGCCCCTTGCGCTCATGCTTCGGTCGATTTCGGACGAATAGCTTCATCCCACATCTTGTGCTTCGCCGTTTCTTGGACACAACCAATGAGGCGCAACGCACCGGAGTCAATCCATTCATTGCGGTCCGGGCATCAAGAAATTCTTCGTTGAAGAATCGCGAGCCACGGCGGATGTGCTCCAGGGAACGGTAGTCGGGATATTTGTGTCTGATCTCGAAGTCGTGTAAGATATTTTTCATCCTGTGCTGTTCATACGATATTGCGGGTCCTGCGGTTCATGCCGGGGGCCTGCGATTCAAGCCAGCGGGAATGCCCAATCTACAGAGGAGATTGGAGCCATGTCCTCACGCCGTGCCCTGATCGACGTCGCCCTTGGCAATGAGCCTGCGGAACTCGCCATCACGAATGGCCGCGTCGTCAATGTACATACCCGAGAAATATACAGCGCCGGGGTCGCTATCAAGGGCGACCGGATCGCGGCGGTCGGCGACATCGATTATGCGATCGGTGAGGACACGGAAGTCATCGACGCGGAGAACCGCTACGTCACGCCCGGCCTGGTCGACGGCCACCTCCATATGTATCACTCCTACCTGGGCGTGAACGAGTTCGTCGAGGGAATGCTGCGCCACGGCGTCACCGCCTACGCGGACGGCTTCTACGGCCAGGGGATCGTCGGCGGCCGGGACGCGATCCGGTTTTTCAAGGATGCGTTAGAAGCTACTCCCCTCAGGCTCATATTCCTCGTCCCCACGCTCGCGCACCTGCAGAACCGTGAACTCGGCCTCGAGCCCACGCCGGGCGTCAGCGTCGAAGAGATGAACGAGATGCTCGACTGGGAGAACTGCGTGGGCCTGGAGGAGCCGCCGTTCCTGCCGGTCTGCGAGAAGTGGGAGGATTATCTCGACCTCTTCGATAGGTGCCTGGAGCAGCGCAAAACGATAACGGGGCATGCCGCCGGTGCGAGCTGGCGCCAGATGCAGGCATACGCCGCGGTCGGGACCAGTACCGACCACGAGTCCATTGCGACCGACGAGGCGGTCGACAAGACCCGGGCCGGCTTCCGCCTGCTCATGCGCCTCGGGTCAGGCGCGATTGACGTGCCAGAACTCGTCAAGGCGTATCTCGAGCACAAGGTCGACCCGAGAGCGCTCGCCATGTGCGCCGATCTCGCATCGCCGGAGAAACTGCTGCGCGAGGGCGGGGTCGACGATAACATCCGCGTGGCCGTTCGAAACGGGGTGCCGCCCGTAGTCGCGGTTCAGATGGCGACCATCAATGTCGCCGAGGCCTTCTATCTGCAGCGGGACATGGGGGCGGTTGCACCCGGCCGCTACGCTGACATCCTGCTCGTCGACGACCTGGTCACGTTCGATATCGCCCGCGTATTCGTCGGCGGGGAGACCGTAGTCCGGGACGGCGAGTTCCTGGCGGAACTGGCCCCCATCGAGTATCCGGACAACTTCCGCGGTACGGTAAAGATTGAACGTGAGATCACGCCAGTCGCTCTTGAGCCTCGGACCGATGCCGAGGGTCCGGTGACCGTCCGCGTGATCGGCGTGACCGACGGAAGCCTCGTAACCGATGACGGGAGGGCGGTCTTGAACGTCGATGACGGCGTGATACGGCCGGACCTCGACAACGACATCCTGCCGCTTGCGATGGCCGATCGGTTCGGCAAGGGAGGGGGGCGCATCGGCAACGGCTTCGTGCGCGGCTTCGGTCTCAAGCGCGGCGCGATTGCGTCCACCGTCAACGCC
>CAYTSP010000065.1:0-7769 GCA_964440505.1 uncultured Nitrospinaceae bacterium | reverse complement strand
ATGTAGTAGAGCCGCGTCTTCTTGCGCACGTCGTCGAAGGAGAAGAGGATCGCGACGGGCGTCAGGATGGTGGTCAACATCACGAGCAGCAGGCTGATGCCGTCCACGCCGACTTTGTATGAAATCCCGAACCTCGGTATCCAGGCCGCTTCCTCGACGAACTGCATGCCCGCGAAATCGGCCCGGAAGCCCAGGTACATCACGGCCGAAAGGGCGAACGTGGCCAGGGACACCGCCAGCGCGAACGCGCGAACGCTCCCGCTTCCCTTCCGCGCTTCCTCGCGCGCGAACAGGAGCAGCAGGCCCCCGAGCATGGGCAAGAACAGTATCGAGGTGATTATTCCAGGCATTCGCCCCTCGCACTCCTCAAAGAATCGAAAGAACCATCAGCGCGCCGTGAGATACAGCAGAATCACCAGCGCGCCGACCAGCATCGAAACGGCGTAGCTCTTCACGTAGCCCGTCTGGAGACGCCTCAGGACGCCTCCCAAGGAGCGCACGAAAATGCCCGCCCCGTTCACGGCCGCGTCCACCAGACCGTCCTCGAACGCCCGCCAGCACCAAATCGACGCCCGCTTCACCGGTTGAACGATCAAGGCGTCATATATCTCGTCCACGTAATACTTGTTCACCAGAAGGCGGTGAACCCCCGGCCAGAGTTCCGCGTACGCGCTGCCGCCGTCGTTTTTCAGCACATAGAGATTATAGGCCGCGTAAATGCCGATGAAGGCGATGGCGAGCGAGAACACCATCATCAAGAGTTCGAACACCACCTCGTGGTGCGCCCCGGCGTGACCGCCGAAAACTGGCGCGAGGAAATCGCCGAATACGTTCGCCCCCGTGATGATCGGAATCCCCACCCAGCCGCCGACGATGGAGAGCGCCGCCAGCGCCTGAAGCGGGAGCGTCATGTTTGTGGGGGATTCATGGACCTTCTGCTGCTCCTCCAGACTCAGGTTGCAGGTGCCGAAGAACACCCGGAACAAGAGCCTGAACATGTAGAACGCGGTCATCAGCGCGCCGGCAGCGCCCGCGAGCCACAGGAGGATTCCGCCGCGCTCGGCCGTCATGGCCGAGTAGAGAATGGCGTCCTTGCTGAAAAATCCGGCGAAGGGGAATATGCCCGCGATCGCCAGCGCGCCGATAACGAAGGTGTTGCTCGTTCGCGGCAGGGCCGCCTGGAGTCCGCCCATCCTGCGGATGTCCTGCTCGCCGTCCAGGGCATGGATCACGCTTCCCGCGCCCAGGAACAGGAGCGCCTTGAAGAACGCATGGGTCATCAGATGGAAGATCGCCGCGGAGAACGCCCCCACGCCGCAGGCCAGAAACATGTAGCCCAACTGGCTCACCGTGCTGTAGGCGAGCACTTTCTTGATGTCGGTCTGCACCAGGGCGATGGACGCCGCCATCAACAGCGTGAGCGCTCCGATGACGGCCACGACGAACATCGCCGTGGATGAGAGTTCGAAGAGCACGTGCGTTCTCGCCACCATGTAGACGCCCGCCGTTACCATCGTGGCCGCGTGTATCAGGGCGCTGACCGGGGTGGGGCCTTCCATCGCGTCGGGCAGCCAGACGTAGAGGGGAATCTGCGCGCTCTTGCCCGTCGCGCCCGCGAAGAGCAGCAGGCAGATGATCGTCGCCGCAGCGCTCTCGGGGCCGAGCAGCTGGGGGGCTTTCGCAAACACCTCCGAGAAATCCAGCGAGCCGACGACGCTGTAGATGTAGAAGAGCGCTATCAGGAAGCAGAAATCACCCACCCGGTTCACGATGAAGGCCTTCTTGCCGGCCTCGGCCGCCGCCTTGCGCTCGTACCAGAAGCCGATGAGCAGGTAGCTGCACAGGCCCACCGCCTCCCAGCCCACGAACATGACCAGGAAGTTGTCGCCCAGAACGAGCGTGAGCATGGAGAGCGAGAAGAGGTTCAGGTAGATGAAATAACGCACGACGCCGCGGTCGCCGTGCATGTAGCCCATCGAGTAGAGGTGGATCAGCGCCCCTACGCCGGTGACGACCAGCGCCATGACGGCGGAAACCGGGTCCAGCGAGAAGCCCGCCTTGACCTCGAAGGTGCCCACGGGAATCCACTCGAACAAGACGACGCGGATGAGCCGCCCCTGCTCGGGCATCGCCAGCAGGCGGAGCCAGCTGACGAGCGACGCCGCGAACGCGAGCGCCATCGCCAGCGTCGCGGTCCAGCCGGCGAATTTCTCCCCGCGCTTCCAGCCGAAGAGCAGATTCACGAAAACGCCGATGAGGGGGAACGCCAATATGAGAGTCAGACTATCCATGATTCCTCGGCTCTATAGCTTCAGTAGATTGATTTCGTCGAGATCCGTGGACTCGCGGTTGCGGTAGATCAGCACCACGATGGCCAGCCCGATGGCGGCTTCCGCCGCGGCCACCGCCATCACGAAAAACACGATCATCTGGCCCGCCATCGAATCGAGGTACCGGCCATAGGCCACGAACGCCAGGTTCGCCCCGTTCATCATCAACTCGATGCACAGGATGACGACGATGGCGTTTCGGCGCACCACGACGCCCACGACGCCCAGGGAGAAGAGAACCGCGCTCAATATCAGGTAATGCTCGAGCGGCGCCACGTCCCACCCCTCCTAGCGGCTTCGCCTGCGCGCCAGTACCACGGCGCCGACGATGCCCACGAACAACAAGACGCCCATGGCCTGAAACGGCAGGACGTAATCCGTCAACAACAGGTTTCCGATGACCTGCGTGTTGCCCAGCTCATCCACGCGCTCGGGCGGAAAACTCCCCTTCTTGCCCGTCATGAGGGAGGTGGAGAGGAATATCTTGAGCAGCACGCTGAAAACGGCGAGCCCCGCGATGGCGCCCAGCAGCTTCTGGCCGGGCAGCCGCAACTCCCTTTTCTCCTCCCTCCCTAAGTTGATCAGCATCACCACGAACAGGAAGAGCATCATGATCGCGCTGGCGTAGATGATCACCTGAACGATGGCGACGAACTGCGCGTGGAGCGAGAGATACAGCCCGGCGAGACCCAGGAAGGTCAGTATCAGGGCGAGCACGCTGTAGAGCGGGCTGGGAAACGCGACGACGGCTATCGCGCCCACCGTCGTCACCACCGCCAGGAAATAAAAAAACAGGGAACTGGCCACTACCGCCCTTCCTCCAGCGGGCGGGCGCCCGCTTCAAATCGAACCCTAGACATACGTGAGCAGGTTTTTCTCTTCATAGCGGGCATGAAGCTCCGGATAATCCTCTGTCCGCTCCACGATCAAATCGCCCTTCTCGTAGAGGAACTTTCCGCGATCGTCCTGGCAGAATTCATACTCGTTGCCAAGCACGACCGCGCCGACCGGGCAGGCTTCCTCGCAGTATCCGCAAAAAATGCAGCGAAGCTCGTTGATCTCGTAAATGCTGGCGTAGCGCTCGCCCTTGGAAGTCGGCGCCTCGGGGTCGTTCTCCTCCGATTCCACGTAAATGCAATCCACGGGACACGCCGCCGAGCAGAGCTTGCACCCCACGCAGCGCTCCAGACCGTCCTCCCAGCGCAGCAGCTTGTGGAGGCCGCGGTAGCCCACGGGCATCTCCTCTTTGACGTCGGGGTATTGCACGGTCACGCGGTTTTTGAAGGAATGCTTGAGCGTCAGCCACAATCCTTTGCAAATCTCGCCTAACATGAAACCTCCCCCCCTTTCGAGCGGCCCGCTAGCCCAGGAAAACGACGGCGGCGGCCGTGAGCATCACGTTCAGGATGGACAGCGGCAGAAGCACCTTCCATCCGAAACCCATCAATTGGTCATAGCGCAGGCGCGGCGTGGAGGCGCGCAGCCACATGAAGAAGAACATGAACGCCAGCACCTTGATCAGGAACCACACGACGGGCGGCAGCAGCGGCCCGCGCCATCCGCCGAGGAAAAAAGTCGCCCCCACCGCCGAGAGCGTAATCATGCTGCAGTACTCGGCGATGGAGTAAACCGCAAAGTGCATGCTGCTGTATTCGGTATGAAAACCGCCGGTGAGCTCGCTCTCGGCCTCGGGCAAATCGAAGGGCGCGCGGTTCGTCTCCGCCAGCATGCAGACGACGAAGAGCAGAAATCCCAGGGGCTGCAAGACGATGTAGGGCATCCCGGCCTGAGCCTCGACGATTCCCTTTAAGCTCAGGGTGCCCGAGATCATGACAACGCCCAGAAGCGACATGCCGAGCGAGAGTTCGTAGCTGATGAGCTGGGCGGCGGAGCGAAGCCCGCCGATGAGCGGATACTTGCTGTTCGACGCCCATGAGCCGAGCACGATGCCGTACACGCCGATGCCCGCCATGGCGAAGATGTACAGGATGCCGACGTTCACGTCGGCCAGGACAAGGTCCACCTTCTGACCGAGCACGGTCACGGAATCGCCGAAGGGCACCACGGCGAAAGCGGCCAGCGCCGGAATGAGCGTTATGGCGGGCGCCAGAACGTAAATCACCTTGTCCGCCTGGGCGGGGATGATGGTTTCCTTGAACATGAGCTTGATCCCGTCGGCGATGGGCTGCAGAAGCCCCGACGGACCCACGCGGTTGGGGCCCACCCGCACCTGTATGAGCGCGAACACGCGCCGCTCCATCCAGGTCATGTAGGCGGCGAGCAGCAAAAGCCCGCCGAAGCCCACGAGCACTTTCCCGAGAATGATGAGCAGCGAAATCATCTAGGCGCCCACCTCCTGGGGTTTCTCCGCCTTGCGGACCTGAATCTCCACCCCCTGGCGGCCCGGCGCGCCGCCCGTGTTGAGGACCGAGCCCCCATGCGCGCGCAAATAACCCTCAGGCGCGAAGGCGACGCCCACGGGTGCGTTCTTGTCGACATGAGCGGGAAGCTGAACGGCCCCGCCGCCCACTTCGAATTCCACGAGTTCGCCGTCATGGGCGCCCAGGCTTTCCGCATCGCTCGGCGAGAGGGCGAGCGAGGCTTCGGGCATGTCGGCCAGATGATGGGCCGACCCCATATAAGCTCCCGAGAGCCACAGGACGGGCGTCAAGAGCAGCCTCAAGCCCGGCGCCTGCGCCTCTTTCTCTGGAATCTGCGCGATCTGATAGGCGCGCCGCCCCTCTCTCTTGAGATGAAGACCCTCATCGGGAATACGGCCGAAGGCGTCCGCGTAATCGCCGACCAGAGAACGCGCCTGAATCCGGATTTTATCCAGCGAATTCGCCCGCATGGGCCGCTCCATCGCTTTTGCGATATCGGCGAAGGCCCGCCAGGCTTCGGGGACCATCTTGTCGATCATCGGCTTGAGCGCGCGCGGGAGAGCCTGAACCCTGCGCTCCAGGTTCGTGACGCTGCCCGTCTCCTCATAGAGCGTGGGAGCGGGGATCACGACGTCCGCGTACTGCGCGCTCGCGTTCAACTGAGAAGCCTGCAGGACGACGAAACCGGCCTTATCCAGGGCCTCTCTCGCCCGCGCGCCGTCGGGATGCTCGGCCACAGGGTCGCAGTCCAGAACGTACAGGGCCTTGAGTTCATCATTTATCAGTCCATCGAGTATGCCGCTTGCATCTCTGCCGGCTTGCGCGCCGGGCGGCCTTCCCCACGCCTCCCCGCAGGCGGCACGCGCGTCCCCATCCGGCAAACCGCCGCCGGGCAGGGACTCGGGGTGCAGGCCCATGTCGATTGCGCCCTGCAAGTTCGGCGCGCCTGTGGCGAAGAGCATGTTGGCGCGGAGCAACAGGCCCAGATTGATCGCCTCGGAAACGGCGACCTTCCCCGTCTCCCCGGGCCCCGAGAGTATGCTCACGGGGCCGTCCGCCGACAGGATCGCCCGGGCGGCGGCCATGAGTTCATCGGGCGGCACGTCCGCCTCTTCACACAGGCGGCTCAAGTCCACGGAACCTATGAGCGCTGCATATTCTTCCGCGTTCTCTCCTTCGGGTTTCGCGCCGCCGCCCACGAGGCATGTCGCCAGCGCGCGAAGCGTCCGCGAGATGCCTCCCAGAACCGGCACCAGATGATGCACCCGGCCCTGAACGCGCAGGTCGACGCGCCTTTGGTTCACGTTGACGATGACCGCTCCCGCCCGGTGCGCCTTTCTGATCTGAAGCGCGAGGATGGGATGCTGCGTGAACGGGTCGCTCCCCACGATGATGACGGCCCTCGAGCGGCCCAGTTCCTCGATGGAGCCAGCGCCGCCCACGCCGCCCAGGGCGGCGCTTTGCAAGTCCGTCTGCACGATGTCGCGCGGATGAATCCGGCTGTCCAGGTGATTGGTTCCCAGGACGGAGCGCATGAAGGCGCCGAACTGATACGCGGTTTCGTTCGTGGAAGAGGCTCCTCCCAGACCGGCGATTGCGCCGCCGCCCGCTTGCTCCATAACGGCGCCGAAGCCTCTCGCCGCCTCGTCGACCGCTTCCGCCCAGCCGACGGGCGTCAGTTCGCCGTCTTTTCTGACCATCGGCTGGGTGATCCGCCCTTCGCCGTGCGCCCCGCTCCAGCCGTAGCGCGCGACGTCGCAAATCCACGTGTCGTTCACCCTTTCGTTCTCCGCCGCCGTCACACGCTTGATCTCGCCGTCCTTCGTCCAGACGCCCTGGCGGCAGCCCACGCTGCACAGGATGCAGGGACCCTGGGTTTCCTCCATCTCCCATACGCGCGCGGTGAAGCGGTATTTGTTGTCCGTGAGCGCGCCGACGGGGCAGATGTCGATGACGTTGCCCGAGACGACGCTCGTCAGGGGCAGGTCCTCGTAAACGCCCACCTCGGTGCGGTCGCCGCGCTGCGCCCAGCCGAACTCCGCTCCGCCGTCTATCTCCTCGGTGAAGCGGATGCACCGGGTGCAGTGCACGCAGCGGTTCATCTCGGGCTTGATGAAGGGGCTGATCTCCTTGCTTGGATAAATGCGCCGGAACTCGTGCGTCCTGCTGATCGCCTTGCCGTAGGCCATGGTCTGATCCTGCAGGGGGCACTCGCCCCCCTGATCGCATACCGGACAATCGAGCGGGTGGTTCTTCAGCAGGAATTCGAACACCCCCTCCTGCGCCTCGATGACGCGCGGGGTCACGGAACTGATCACCATGCCCTCGGCCGCGTACGTGGCGCAGGAGGGCTGGAGTTTGGGTATCGGCCGGCCGTTGCCGGCGTCGAGCACTTCCACGAGACAGGCCCGGCACTGGCCCACGATGGAAAGGTTCTTGTGGTAGCAAAAATGCGGAACGTGCGCGCCGATGCGGAGCGCGGCCTCCAGGACGGGCAGACCCTTGTCCATCGTGATGCTCTGATCGTTGAATACGTAGGTTACCTGCTCATTCGACATCTATCGCCTCTCCCCCATCACATCGCGGCGGGATACGGGCTGCCCAGCGGACAGCGGCCCAGAGAGATGTGCGCTTCGAATTCATCGTGAAATTTCGTCAGGAATGCCTCGAACATCATGGCGCACGCATCAGACAACACGCAGATGGTGTTGCCGCGCATGTTGGGGTCTATCGACGCGAGCGTATCCAGATCGTCGGGCGCCCCCTCGCCCCGCTCCATGCGCGCCAGAATCTCGGACACCCAGCCGGTCCCCTCCCGGCAGACCGAACACTGCCCGCAGGATTCGTGCTCGAAAAAGGCGGCGAGCCTGCCCGCGGCCTGCACCATGCACGTCGTCTCATCCATGACGATGACCCCGCCGCTGCCGCCCATGCTGCCCGCCTTGGCGAGAGAATCGAAATCCATCGTCACCTTGTCTTCATATACTTCCTTCGCGGTGAGGGCGGGCGCGCTCGCGCCGCCGGGAATCTCCGCCTTGAGCGCCGCGCCGTTCCGCAT
>CAYTSP010000064.1:0-2916 GCA_964440505.1 uncultured Nitrospinaceae bacterium | reverse complement strand
GTCAAACAGCCTCTGGCTTGAAACCAACCCCCCCTACCCCCCCTTGTCAGGGGGGCAAGAAAAAGCAAAAGCCTCTCGACCCGGCAGGAGCATCGCCTTTTTATACCCCCCTGACAAGGGGGGGTAGGGGGGGTTGGTTTCAAGCCAGAGGCTGTTTGACCCTCCCTCCTCGGTCGGGTCAAGCCCTCGGTATGGCTCTTTCGCGCCTACTCGGGATGAGGAAGAGGATTGCCGAGGCGACCGGCTTCGGCGAAGGCGGCGGCGAGGTTCATTCGATGAGTCTGGACATCACTGCGACGTCTTACGGTCGAGGACCATCAGCAAGGGCGGGAGGAGCAGGAGATCCAGGACCAGTGCGAAGCTGAGCGTGAGCGCCACCAGGAGGCCGAGCATCCAGGTGATCGCGAATCCCGACGTGGCGAACACCAGGAAGCCCAGCACCAGGACCATGGTCGTAGAGAACAGCGCAAAGCCTACCGAACGGAAGGTGGCGCGCACCGCCTCGGGTGAGGAAAGGCCCTCGCGGCGCGATTTCAGATACTTGCTCATGAAGTGGATCGTGTCGTCGACGACGATCCCGAAGGCGATGGCGGTCACGAGAGAGCCGGCGGGCCCCACCTCGCTGTACAGATATCCCCAGACGCCGAAGGCCATGGCCGCCGGGATGAGGTTGGGCATGAGGCTGATGAGGCCGAGGCGCAGGCTCTTGAAAATCCCGATCAGGATCAGCGAAATGAGGATCATGCCGGTGAGGGTGCCCCACAACATGCTCAAGGTGTTCTGAATGGCCAGATGGGCGAAGATGAGGCTGTAGCCCGACGCCTCTTTCGCGAGGCCGGGCGCGTTGGCGCTGAGCCATTTCTGCCCGCGCGCTTCGAGCGCGCGCAATTCCTCGGACTTGAGCCTCTTGAGCGTGACGGTCATGCGCGTCGCGGATTTGGCGATGTTGATGCGGTTGTTGAGATCCATGCCGAAGGGAACCGAAAGCTCGTAGAGCAGCAGATACTGCGCGGCGAGCCGGGAGTTTTCCGGCAGCCGGTAGAAGGCGGGATTATCGCCGTTCATGTTCTTGTTGAGGCGCTTCATGATGTCCGTAAACACCTGGACGTGCGCCACTTCCGGCTGGGCGCGGTACCATTCGGCGAAAGCCTCGACTTTTTTCAGGTAAGCGGGGTCGGTGATGCCGCCTTCGCGCCCGGAGTCCAGGGAGTACTCCAGGGTTTCCACGCCGGTCAGGTTCTCGATGACGAAGTCCGTGTCGCGCCGAAACTCGTAACGCTCATCCAGATGCTGCGTCCAGTTGTCCGTCAGCTCGACGCGGGGCACGCCCGCCACGAGCGCGATTGCGACGGCGGCCACGGCCCAGAGCAGGAACGTGCGTCTTGCGACGACGAAGGCGCCGAGCCGATCGAAGAGGTTGGAACCCACGGCGCCCGCCTGTCGCGCGCGAAGCGGCAGGACCGACAGCAGCGCCGGCAGAAGCGTCATGGAATAGGCGTAGGCGCACAGCATGCCGAACGCCACCAGGTTGCCGAGGATCCGGAAAGGCGGAGAGTCCGAGGCGTTCATGCTGAAGAACCCGATCATCGTCGTGGCCGTCGTCAGGAACACGGGCCAGGCGTTCTCGCGCAGCGACTCGGCGATAGCAGCGTCCCTGTCCAGCCCTTCCCTCATGCCTGAAACGATCGAATCGACGACGTGGACCGAGTGCGCGATGGCGAGCGTCATGATGATGAGGGGAACGCTGGAATTGGCTGCGTTGAGCACCAGGCCGATCCAGCCGATGACGCCCATGGCCGAGATGACGGTGAAGATGACCACGGCGACGAGGGACAGCGTGCCGAACAGGGAGCGCAGGAGGATGGCGGCGACGGCTATGATGACGAGCAACGCGGCGGGCGCGAGGATCCCCATGTCGTCCTGGGCCGCTTCCGTCAGGACCTGGTTCACGAAGACGTTGCCGGTGACGTGATATTCGATGTCCGGGTGGGCCTTCCGGGATTTTTCAAGGAGGCCGCGGATATGGTTGTAAATCCGGATCTCCGCGGCGTCCGAGTGCTCGGGCAGGGCGAAAATGAGGACCAGCCCGGCAACGCGCCCGTCTTTTGAGACGAGACGGCCCACGATGCTGCTCTCGCTCAGCGCAATCTTTTTGATCCGCGCGAGATCGTCATCGCTGAGCGAGCCCGCGTCGTCCACGAGGCGCTCCACGATCAGGTCGTCCTCTTCCGCCTCGGTGTGGTTATAGTTGACGAGGGAGTCGACCCGAGTGGCCCTGGGCACGCGCCAGGCGGCTTCGGTCAACTCCTCGATGGCGGCGAGCGCCTCCCGCGTGAATACCGACCCCCCCTTGGGCGCGACTGCGATCACCGCCGCATTGGTCGCCGAATAGGTCGCCTCCATGGCGTCGAATGCGACGAGCTGGGGATTGCCCTCGTCCAGCATGTCGCGCCAGTCGTTTGAGATGACGATGGTGCGGAGGCCGACCGCCAGAACCAGCATGACCGCCACAGCCGCCCCGAGGACCAGCCATCGGCGGCGCAGCATGAACGCAATATAGCGGTCGAGAGACGCAGAATTCATGGCTTCACTGTCCGGCGGCTCGTGGCCGCATAATACCGCCGGCTCCCTGGGCGGTTGTTTGCCGGAAATGGATCCTGATCATCGCAAGGCGGCTTGAGCGGTGGAAGTCCATGTCGCGCGGGCCGTCCGGATAACCCGTCACGGGACAAAAAGGTTGAATCCACCGATCCGCTGGGCCATAATGGCTCCGCTTTGCTTACTGTTCCAGCGGCCCGGGCGTCATGGATTTTCACCGCGCAAGCCGCATGGCGATGCCCGGGTTTCGCAACCAGCCGACAACCGCCCAGGGAGCCGGCGGATTTAACGCGCCTGCAAGCCGCCGGCTCCCTGGGC
>CAYTSP010000063.1:0-5685 GCA_964440505.1 uncultured Nitrospinaceae bacterium | reverse complement strand
GGATGAAGAGCGCCAGCAGGGAAAGGCCCGCGATGATGGCCGGCGTGTAGCACCCGCGCTGCCCCTCACTCAACCGGTACCCCGCCATGATGGTGGCGCCGACGGCGCCGATGGCGCCGGCCTGGTTGACCGTGGCGACCCCCGCGATGATGGAGCCGAGCACGGCCAGGATGAGCGCCAGGGGCGGAATGAGGGCCAACAGCACGCGGAAGGCGAACTGGCGGTCGAAGCTTCCTATCATGGGGATGGCCGGCGCAATGCCGGGCCGTATGAGCGAGACCGTAAGAATGTAGATGACGTAGAGGCCCACCAGCACCAGGCCGGGCACGATGGCGCCGAGGAACATGTCGCCCGCGCTGGCCGAGGTGATGCTGAACTCCGTGGGCATGATGAACTGGCCGGTGGAGGCCTTGAAGTCCACCAGCCGCAGCGTGCCCGCCTGGTCGGTGGCGTTCGAGAGCTGGTCGGCCAGGATGATGAGCACCACGGAGGGCGGGATGATCTGCCCCAGCGTGCCCGCCGCGCAGATGGTCCCGGTGGCGAGCTGGCGCGAGTAGCCGTTGCGCAGCATGGCCGGCAGCGAGATGAGGCCCATGGCGACCACGGTGGCGCCGAGAATGCCGGTGGTGGCGGCGAGCAGCGCCCCCACGAGCACCACCGAGATGCCGAGACCGCCCGGAACCGGCCCGAACAGGCGCGCCATGGTCACCAGCAGGTCTTCGGCGATCTTCGAGCGCTGCAGCATGATGCCCATGAACACGAACAGGGGCACGGCGATGATGGTGTCGCGCTCGACCTCCCAGTAGACGCCCCGGAAATTGGTGACGCCGGCCGTGAGCCACTGGACGGGGCCGTCCTGCGCGAAGAAGGCGCTGGCGTCGCCGGCGAAGATGTAGCCGGTGATCGACGCGAGGCCGATGGTCAGGATGGCCGAGCCGGGCAGCGCGAACGCCACCGGGTAACCCGATGCCAGCGCCCCGGCCATGGCCAGGATCAGCAGTGCGAGAAAGAAGAGTTCCACGTTCAGGCCGGCTCGTGCGCGGGCGGGCTGGGCGACTGCCCGCGGAGAATCGCCATGGCGTCGAGGTAGTACGCCAGAAACTGCGTCATCATGGATACGGCGTATACGGCGAGGAAACCCGCCATCAGGTACTTGACGTAGAGGCCGTACCCGCTCTGGGAGGTTTCAAAATAAAGCAGCGGGCTGTTGATGACGGACGCCTTGCCCGCCATGCCGACGGCCAGGATGGTCCAGCACAGCGGCACGCCCAGCAGAATGGACCCCCACGCGTTGACCAGGGCCTTGCGCCGTTCGGTGAAATGCGTGTAGAGCACGTCCACGCGCACGTGGCCTCCGGCGACCAGGGTATGGGCGCTGGCGAACAGGAACAGCGCCGCGTACCAGAATCGCACCAGATCGCCCATGAACGCCTGCTCGTAGGAGAAGATGAAGCGCGCGATGACGATCTGGAACTCGGCGACGACCACGAGCAGCGAGAGCCAGATGAAGTCGAGCCCCCGCTTGAAGCACGCCACCACTACCGCCGCGAACATCAGCGGCAAGTGCACGTAGACGCCGCGGAAACTCGAGACCCCCAGTTGCTGGGCCAGCTTCTTGCCGAACACCGCGGGCAGGAGCCCTTCCACGCGCAGGAACGATATGACGCCGTCGACGATGCCGATGAAGAACGTCGACCAGAAGGCCGCGGCGATGATATAGGCGGTGACGGAATAGAGGAGCGCCGCGTCCGAAGCGAACGGCCTCTCCCGGTTCCTGAGCGCGATGACGATGATGGAGACGACCGGAATGACGTAGCCGGCGGCCTGAAGCCAGGCCAGGAAGGCCGCCCCGCCGGACGGCGCGCCTCCGAAGATGAGCGCGACCCCCGGCCAGCCGTACCAGTAGACCAGGTAGTTGTTGAACAGGAAGACGAAGGTCGTCGCGGCCAGCGACAGCGCGAACGCGCGGTAGAGCGCGTCAGCGATGCCGGGCCGTCTTTCGTCCGTGTCCTGCCGATCTTCCGTCACCGTGTTAAACCGTAGCGGTCCGTCACACTATGCGCCGGGCGTCTAGCTCGAAACGCCCAGCACGCGGTTGCGCTGCGCCACGAACGCCTGGTCGGCGAGATTCGACCAGGCGCCGATCTCGCGGCGCGCCTTGTCGAAGCTCTCGTGGATGCGCTTGGCGAGCGGGCTGTGGGTCACAACCCCCGCGAAGACTTCCTCGGCCGCTTTCCCGAACGCATCGTAGATGTCGTCGTTGAACTTGCGCACCTGGACGCCCTGATCGCGCGTGAGCCGCGCCAGCGCCGCGCCGTTCTTGGCGTTGTACTCGGCCATCATCACGTCGTTCTCCATGGCGGCCGCAGCCTCGATCATCGTCTGATCGGCCTTCGAGAGCGAATCCCAGAACTTCTTGTTGAAGCCCGCGGAGAGCATCGAGCCGGGTTCGTGCATGCCCGGATAGTAGTAGTACTTGGCGGCTTCGTAGAACTTCATGAATTCGTCGTTCCACGGCCCCACCCATTCGGTGGCGTCGATGGCGCCCGAGACGAGGTTCTCGTAGATCTGCCCGCCCGGCAGGGAGACCGGCGAGGCGCCGAGCTTCGCCATGACGTCGCCGCCGAGGCCCGGGATACGCATCTTGAGGCCCTTCAAGTCGTCGGGGCTGTTGATCTCCTTGCGGAACCAGCCGCCCATCTGCACGCCCGTGTTGCCGCACATGACGCCCTTGAGCCCGAACCCTGCGGCCAACTCGTCCCAGAGCTGCTGTCCTCCGCCGAAGCGGATCCAGGCGTTGAACTCGGTGTAGGTGAGGCCGAAGGGAACGGAGGTGAAGTAGGCCCACCCCGGATGCTTGCCTTTCCAGTAGTAGTCGGCCGCATGGTAGCCCTGCGCGTTGCCCGAAGCCACCTCGTCGAACGAGTCGAAGGCGCCGACGCGCTCGCCGGCGGCGAAGTAGCTCACCTGGATGCGGCCGTCGCTCATGTCCTGGAGACGTTTGGCGAAGCGCTGCGCCCCGGTGCCGAGACCGGGGAAATCACGTGGCCAGGTGGTGACGATGGCGATCTCGATGCGCTTCTTCATCATGGCGGGCGCCTTCTGGGCCTGGGCCAACCCGCTGCCGACCGCGACCGCAGCGGCGGTCCCGGCAGCTGCGCCGGTCATAAAGTCACGACGTTTCATTTGATTCTCCTTTTTATGAGAGTTGATTTATGCTCACATGATGAACGACCGGCTCGCCGGCCGGAAACCAACGGACAACCATCCTTTCAGACTCATTCGTAATGCGTTGTGATACAACGGAATATACTATGCCAAGCGCCATTGCGGCGCAACCGCAATTTTACCGGCCCCTGGGCCGGCCGAAGTGAATCCGCTTCGTTCAGGCCATCTCATGGCAAATAGAAAAGCAGATTTCATTATCATCGTAAATGATTGGTCACGAAAAGAAGGGAGAGGGTTTGCGGCCGGGGAAAGCGGGATTGCCGGGCGATGGCCGGGGCGGTGCGCGCGCGCTTAAACTTGAACGGCGTTTGAAACAAAGTTAACCTGTCCACGATTCAGAACCTGCACACACTCGTTGCCTGATGGAGTCGAACCTGACCAGGAAGGGGGTGTTGAAAAAGTCACAGGAAGCGATTTTGGGTTGCGCGCACGCTTTTGAAGTTCACTCCCCCCTTGAGGGGGAGTCGATGAAGCCGAGCGGTTTGTGCGAAGGCTGAATCGGTGGGGGGACATACCAAAGGAAAAGCTCCCCCCACCAGTTCGCTTGCGGGCTTGCGCCCTTAGCTCACTGTCGGGCTTTCCCCTCGGGAAGCCCGACCCTCAAGGGGGGAGTGAATTGATCTCTCGCCGGATGGCAAAAACTCTCAAGAGGGGAGTCGTTTCATAAGAATATGTTGATTGAGAAGTCCATTCCCTGTTAGGGAGGCTTTTTCAACAGGCCCGGGAAGAGAGGGTTTGCCGACCGGAAGCGTGAGGGTTTGCTGGACGCAAAGGAAGGGATTGCGACGGAGGAAGGATCAATCCCGTTCAAGAAGAGAAGGAATGGATACCGGGTGGAACAGGGGGTGCCGGCCAATGAACACGGGCGCGGAGCCGCTCGCCCCGGCGCAGGGCGAGGGGCCTTTCTCAGGATACGATCTCGATTCGCGCTTTTATGACGAGATGTTCGACTCAGGGGGGAGTCCGCGCGGCTCGTGCGAGCGCCTGAAAGCCGCGCTCACCGAACTGAACCCCGAGGATCTGGAAAAACTCCAGGAGGGCGTCTACCGCCGCTTTCTCTACGAGGGCATCACCTTCACGGTGCTCGACGCCGAGGAGGCCACCGAGCGGATCATCCCCATCGACTGCGTGCCCAGGCTGCTGACGGCGGCGGAGTGGGACCACGTCGAGCGCGGCCTCAAGCAGCGTCTCGCCGCGCTCAACCTGTTCCTGAAAGACGTCTATCACGAGGGCCGGTGCCTGCGCGAGGGAGTCGTTCCCGTCGACCTCGTGCTCGGCTGTCCGCAATACCGCATGGAGATGCGCGGCCTGAAAGTCCCCCACGACGTCTACGTCGCCGTGTGCGGGACCGACATCGTCCGCACCCACGAGGGTTTCGCCGTTTTGGAGGACAACCTGCGCGTCCCCTCGGGCGTCTCCTACATGCTCGCCTGCCGAAACGCCATCAAGGACGTGCTGCCCAGGCTCTACCGCGAGCACCGGGTGCGCGAGGTGGCGGACTACGCCGAGCATCTCTATTCCACGCTCGTCTCCCTGGGCCACTCGCCGAGGGAGCCGAACGTGGCCGTGCTCACGCCCGGCATCTTCAACTCCGCCTACTACGAACACGCCTTCCTCGCCGGCGAGATGGGCGTCGACCTCGTCGAGGGACAGGACTTGCTCATCCGCGACGCCGCCCTGTACGCGCGCACGACGGCGGGTCTTCGCCGCATCGACGTGCTCTACCGCCGCGTGGACGATGATTTTCTCGATCCGGTCACGTTCCGGGGCGATTCGGCCCTGGGCGCGGCGGGCCTTTTCCACGCCTACCGCGCGGGGAACCTCGTACTCGCCAACGCGCCCGGTACCGGCGTGGCGGACGACAAGAGCATCTACGCCTACGTTCCGGGGATCATCCGCTATTTCCTGGGCGAGGAGCCGATACTCGCCAACGTCGAGACGCACCTTTGCCGCGATCCCGAGGGGCTGGCCTACACGCTGGAGCATCTCGATGAACTGGTGGTGAAGGAAGTGGGCGGTTCGGGCGGCTACGGGATGCTGGTCGGGCCCCACGCCTCGGCTTCGGAGCGTAGAGAATACGCCGGGCGGCTGCGCGCGGATCCTGCGAATTTCATCGCCCAGCCCACGCTCGCGCTCTCGCGTTCGCCGTGCTTCGTCGAGGGGGGCATCGAGCCGCGCCATGTGGATCTCCGCCCCTTCGTGCTCCAAGGGCGCGAGGAGCAGCACGTGGTTCCGGGCGGGCTGTGCCGCGTCGCGCTCCGGCGCGGCAGCCTCGTGGTGAACTCGAGCCAGGGCGGGGGCTGCAAGGACATCTGGGTGCTGGAGGGTGAGTAGTCAATCGCGACCAAGGCGGGAGCGATTGTTCCGACCGGGGAGGGATTGTTGAAAAAGGCCTCTTAAGGGGAGCAGGGGCGGCGCCCCTCGACCGGAAAGGCAACCCCCCCTACCCCCCTTGAC
>CAYTSP010000062.1:0-18174 GCA_964440505.1 uncultured Nitrospinaceae bacterium | reverse complement strand
CTGGAAAGGTGTGAAAACGCGCTCCTCATCCGGCAAAATCGTTTTGCTGTTCTTCACTCAAAATGAGGCGGTTCGCGGGCGGGCGTTCACCACCGAGGCTCTTGGAGTTGAGCGCACCAACTCATGCGACGCCTGAGTTTTCGCTAAAACCTTCAGGGAAAACCTCATGCGCATTCCGCTTCCCGGGCGTAGCGTCAAGATGTTGCGGATATGTCGATCCGGGGTTTTCGAGTAGAAGTTTTACACGAGTTACCAGCATTTGGGCAAAGGTCTTTGGGGATCCGCGCAACCCATCCTGCTCAGACGCCGCGCCAATGCGAATCCGGGTCCGTTCTCATGTCATTTCTCACGCTCGGTGAAAGAGGATGGATTGAATTGCGCCTGAGGAGAGAATCGTGTTGTAATCTCCTCGTCAATCACAATTTACCTCTTCTATCTTTGCGGGGAATTTTCTGCCCCTTCAGATGAAGGTGCCGAAAGGCTTCCCTGGAGAAGTTTGCGCAACTGAACCGGATTTGGAGACGCCATGGAAGATATCCCCTCCTGGGTCGATCAGGACGCCATGAACCTCGATGCGCGGCTGGATGAGCAACACCGCTGGATTTCCAGCCCGATGAACGCCTTGGCCGTGCCTGACGCCGTGAATTCGCAGCCCCGGCACATCGTCCTGCGCGACGACACGCTGCGCTCGGGCGCGAATACCCCCGGCGTGTACGCGAGTGTGGAGAAGAAACTGCGCATATCCGAGTTGCTCGACGAGGCGGGTGTACAGGAGGCCGAGGTGGGTTACGGCTCGCTGCCCGATGATCAGAAATTCGTGAGCGAACTCAAAAAGCGCGGCTCGAAAATCATTTGCGGCATGCACGCGCGCTGCTGGCTCCCGAACTGGAAATCCGACATCGACAGCATCGCCGGTTGCGGGGCCGATATGGTGAATTTCGTGGGCATGCAGGGCTACACGATGACGGAAGCGCTCCACCCGGCGCTCCGGGGCGAGTCATTCCTCGTGCGGATGGAAGAATGCATCGCCTATGCGAAGGAAAAGGGCCTCAAGGTGGGTTTCGGTACGGATCATCCGCGCGCGGAACTGATTCCCGAGACGATCCGCCGCGCTGTCGCCGCCGGCGTGGACAGGTGGGTCTGCTACGACCCGCGCGGGTGGTTCCTGCCGCAGACGATGGCGATGGTGGTCCACGCCGTGCGTGCGGCGAGCGAGGACAAGATTGAGGTGTCCGTTCATGCGCATGACGATTTCGGCCTCGCAACGGCCATCACGTTCGAGGGTATCCGGGCGGGCGCCATGGCGTGCGACGTGTGCATCAACAGGACGGGGCACCGCTGCGGCAATGCGGGCTTCGAGCAAATCGCCGTGGGGCTTGAGTATTTCTTCGGCTATCAGACCGGGATCGACCTTAAAATAATCACCGAACTCAGTCGGCTCGTATCGGAACTCTATGAGATTCCAGTGGCCGAGAACGCCCCGGTGGTAGGGCACAACATGTTCAGCTACGGCGGGCTCCACATCCCCGGCATCCTGCGCGGAGACTGGTTTTTGTGGGAGAACCTGAGGTCAGAAACCGTGGGGAGCGGCAGGCATATCGTGTATGGACCAACGGCGCTTCAGAAGGGCTCCGACAGCCCTCTGGACGCCAAGGTGAATCAGATGGGCAAAAAGGCGGACGAAGCCCAGATGGACCGGATCATCTCGGGCGTTCGGGCGTTGATCGAGGAAAAGAGCTTGGCGACCGACGAGGAAGTGGAGCGGATCATCAGCCGTGTCATGGGGTAGCGCCAGCGGCGCGGCTGTTCCCGTAGGCTGAGAGTAAGGCGAGAGGCGGAGTTTCATGGCCGGGACGGTTACTCAGAGCTCAGGAGGGGCGCTCGAGCGCTATTTCCATGCGCCGCTCAGAAGGCTGCGCGCGGCGGGGGTCACGCCGTTCGAAGTCGTCACGGTCGTCGTGATGACGGCGCTGGTTCTGTGGTTCGTCCTCGCTCCCGTCGTGAATCTATTCTACGGCGCGTTCCAGTCCGAGCCTCCCGGAGAGGGGGGCGTGTGGACGCTCGAGCACTTCCGCGTCGTTTTCGGCAATCCGGGCTACTGGCGCACCGTGGGCCGAACCTTGCTGGTCGGTTTCGGCGTGGTATTCCTGGCCACCATCATCGGCTCGCCCCTGGCCTGGCTGGTCGTGAAGACCGACATGCGCGGAAAACGCTGGGTGGAGCTTTCGGCTATTCTTCCGTTTTTCACGAGCACCTTCGTCGGCGCGCTCGCCTGGATTCTTCTCGGCAACCCCACCAACGGGATGATCAAGCTCTGGACCGGACTTCCCATCAACGTCTATTCCGTCGGGGGCATCATCTGGGTTTCGGGCATATACATGGCTCCTTATATGTACCTGTTCACCTCGGCGGCGCTCCGCTCGGTGGATACGACATACGAGGAAGCCTCGTTCATGTCCGGGGCAGGGCTCTTCCGCACACTGACGCGGGTGACGTTTCCGGTCATCCTGCCCGCGATTCTCTCGGGCATGACGCTCGTGTTCGTCATCACGATGGGCATCTTCGGCGTGGCGGCCATCTTGGGATTTCCGGCGCGCATTGTGGTGCTGGCGACGGATATCTTCGCAAAATCCGTCTTCGCCCCGCCCCTTTACGGAGAGGCGACAGTAGCAGCCCTCACGCTGATGGCCATCACCGCCGTTTGCATTCTTTTGCAGCGCTGGATACTCAGAAAAGGCTCCTACGCCCTGGTGAGCGGGCGGGGATTCCGCCTTAAGCTCTATTCCCTCGGACGCCTCACGCCCTTCGCCTATTTGTTCACGGCGCTCTACGCGCTGCTAGCCGTCATCCTGCCCGGGCTGGTGCTCATCAAGGTCAGCTTACAGCCCTACGCCACGCCCAAGTTCGGGTTGTGGACGATGGAGAACTGGGAGGTCTTTTTCACGAATCCCGACTTGCTCGATTCCTTCATCCGCTCGATGTATCTCTCAACGGGCGGGGCGACCATCAGCGTGCTCATGACGGCCGTCATCGCCTACATCATCCACAAGAGCAAAACGCCCGGCCGCGGTATCCTCGAGCAGGTGAGCGTCATGCCGGTGGGAATTCCCGGAATCGTCATGGGTCTGGGGATGATATGGGCGTATATCCAGTGGCCGATCTGGGCGACCATCTGGATTCTCGTCGTCGCCTACCTCACGCTGTTCATGCCCTACGGCGTCCGCGCCCTGGGTGCAAACGTGGTGCAGGTTCACGGAGAACTCGAAGAGAGCAGCCGGGTTCACGGTGGGAGCTGGTTCCTCACTTTCCGGCGGATCATCTTCCCCCTGTTGCGTCCGGGCATATATTCCACCTGGATTTTACTGTTCATCATATTTCTGCGCGAAATATCCACAGCGGTGCTTTTGACCACGCATGAAACACGCGTTCTGCCCGTTCTGATCTTCGAGCAGTGGACGGACGGTGAGTTGAACATCATGTGCACGGGAGCTTTGCTTCTGACGGCGATCATGTTCGTCGTCATTTCCGTGTTCAAGTGGGTTTTCAAGGTGGACGTGACGCCTGTCTACCGATAGTGGAGGAGAAGTTTCTTGCCATCGCTGACCATTGAGAATCTATCGAAACACTTCGATGAAGTACGCGCGGTGGACAACCTCGACCTCGAAGTCGAAGAAGGGGAAATGCTGACCCTCCTCGGCCCGAGCGGTTGCGGCAAAACGACGACGCTCAGGTGCCTCGCGGGACTGGAGCGTCCGACCGCCGGGCGCATCACCATCGGTGACACAATGGTCACCGACATCAATGGCGGCGTTTTCGTTCTGCCAGAGAAGCGCGAAATCGGCATGGTGTTTCAATCCTACGCTATCTGGCCGCACATGACGCTGTTCGAGAACGTCGCCTATCCGCTCCGGGCGCGGGGCATGTCGCGTAGTGACATTTCCGATAAAGTCATGAACGCGCTCAAGCTCGTTCAACTCGACGGGATGGAGCATCGCTATTCCACACAGATAAGCGGCGGACAGCAGCAGCGAGTCGCCCTTGCCAGGAGCCTGGTTTCAGAACCCTCCCTGCTATTGTTCGACGAACCCCTGAGCAACCTCGACGCGAATTTGCGCGTGCAGATGCGTCTCGAGATTCGGGAGTTGCAGGAGAGGCTCAATTTCACGGCCGTCTACGTCACTCACGATCAGACGGAAGCCATGGCGCTTTCTGATCGCATCGCCATCATGGATCACGGGGTGTTACAGCAGATCGCCGACCCGCGTGAAATCTACAATCGCCCCCAGAACCGCTTCGTCGCCAGTTTCATGGGAACCACGAATCTCTTCGAGGGCGCGAAGAAGGCCGGGACAGGAGGTGAGGCGCTCGTTCTCTCGGACGAGGGAATCGAGATTGACGTCGGCGCGCAGCAGATGCCGGATGAGGAGAAAATATACGTCTCGATTCGCCCCGAGGCGATCTCGTTGTCCGACTCGCCGGATGAGGGCGATTCCCCGAATCAGTGGAAAGGCAGGATAGTTCATTCGACTTTCCTGGGAGAGTCGACCATTTTTGTGGTGGAAGTTTCCGGAAAAGCACTCGAAATACATGCGGAACCAACGCAGATGTTCGAAACGGATCAGGAAGTGCACGTCTCCGCCGAGCCGGAGCGATGCGTTGTCGTTGAATCGTAGCTGTCTTCTCAATCTCAAAGGAGGTGCAAGATGAAGAAGTGGACAACCCACATCATTTGCCTGGGGCTGTCGGTGGGCTTGGCGGCGAGCACCGCGCATGCCGCCGACAAGGAAACGCTCAAAATGGCGGCCAGCACAAAAGGCGGGCAGGTGATCGTGTACAACATCATCTTCAAGCCCGCCCAGCGGAAATTGAACAAGGCGTTCAACAAGAAATTCGCCAAGTACGGGATCAAGGCGAAAATGATTCGGAGCCAGTCCGGCAAAATCGCCAATCTCTATAAGCAGGAGTTGAGGGCCGGTAAGGTGCGCATGGACGCCATTTCCACCGCAGATCCGGGAATGTTCCTGAGCTTCAACAGAAAAAACCAGCTCACCCGTTATTGCAGCCCGAACTACAAGGACTATCGTGACTGGGCCGTGGCCAAGGATTGCGGCTACTTCTACCACACCTCCTGGCTGCAATACATTTCCTATAACCCGGAACTCGTGAAGGGCGGCGACATCCCCAACAGCTGGCTCGACTTCCACAAGCCCAAATGGAAGAACAAGATCAGCTTCGGCGACCCGAAAATCGGCGGCGGACACTATTACTTCGTGTTCACCATGTACAAGCTCTTCGGGCGCGACTGGTTCATCAAGACGCGCGACAACGGCGCCATGATGGTGCGCAGCCACGGCACCACGAACAACAAGGTGAAGTCGGGCGAACGCCACTTCGGCGTGAACCTTTCCATGCTCGTCCGCCGCGACGGCCCCTACCCCGGCGGCAAGGGCGCGCCCATCAAGGAGGTGTTCCCGAAAGAAGGCGGCGCGCTGCTCGTCGCCCCGATGGCGATCACGAAGGGCGGCCCCAACCCGGCCGGCGCGAAAGTGCTGATTGACTGGCTCTCAAGCCTCGAGGGGCAGAAGGTGGTTTCCGACAAGGGCAAGTTCTCGCTGCGCAAGGATTTCACAAGCGTAGAGGGCGCCAAGCTCTCCGACTTCAAATACCACTGGTGGGACCCGAACGAGATGGACAAGATGCGGGATAAATGGACGAAGGACTCGCTCAAGATACTGACGGGCAACTAGTTTCACTGGTGGATGATACGGCGCGCCGCGCCCGCCTCATGGTGGGCGCGGCGGCACTTTTTCATCGCGCCCGGGAAATATGATGAATCGCTCGAAACAACTCGCTGCATTCATGTCGTCTCTGCGCCTAGAAGCTATGCCCGAGGAAATTCCTGGTTTCCTCAAACTCTGTCTGCTGGATCACCTGGGCTGTGCTTTGGGGGCTTTGACGACGGGGGAGGCAGGCGTTCACCTTCGCGCCGCCGAGGCGACTTCGGGAAGCGGGCCTTGCACGATCATCGGACGGGGTCGCGGGGCCGACCCGGCCACTGCCGCGCTCACGAACGGTGTCGTCTCCCATGTCCTCATCTTTGACGACCTGCATCGCAAGTCCAAGCTTCACCCCGGCGTGGCCGTGATTCCGGCGGCGCTGGCCGCATGCGAGCTTAAGGGGGCGGACGGCAAGACGTTTCTTGAGGCGATATCCGCTGGCTATGAAACGGCGGCGCGGGTGGGAATGGCGGTCAACATGGCTGAGCATCGCTTGCAAGGATGGCGCGCCACCGGCACGTGCGGCTCATTCGGAGCAGCAGCGGCCGCATCACGCGCCATGAATCATTCGCCCGAAACCTTGCACCACGCCCTCGCTGCGGCGGCGGGGCAGGCTTCGGGCAATTTCGCCTTCACGCAAGGCTCGGGGATGGAGCTTTACCTCGCGGCGGGAACGGCCGCCAGAAACGGCGTGGTCTCGGCCCTTCTGGCCGGGGGAGGCTTTAGAGGCTCAGACAATCCCCTGGAAGCGGCTGATGGAGGCTTTTTCTCCATGACCACCAAGAACCCCAGGCCCGAGATCCTCACCGAGGGTATGGGGGAGCAGTATTGGCTCATGGACACCTCCATCAAACTCTACCCTACTTGCCACAGCAGCCAGACGGGCATCGACGCCGCGCTCATTGCCCGCGAGAAACACGGCTTGATGTTAGAGGACGTCGAGCGCACCTCGATTCGGGCCGGTGAGATTACGAAAATCCAGTGCGGCTGGGAATACGAACCGGGCCCTCCGGCCAAGATGATCTTTCACATGGGTTACGCCATGGCGGTTGCGCTTAGGCGGGGGAAGGTTTCGCCGTCTGACTTGGAGGGTGAATCCCTCTACGACCCGGAACTTGTGCGATTCGCCAAATCCACGCATGTGGAGGCCGACCCGGAGTTCACAGCCATCTACCATGAGAAAAAACCATGCGACGTGACGTTTCATCTGAAAAATGGAGAGCGCATTAACGAGCGCGTCGAATACTGCCGGGGCGATCCGGAAAACAGGCCCACCGAAGAGGCGGTCGTCGAGAAATTCCGCGACCTGACTGAGTCTGTACTTGGGCCGGAGAGTCAGGGCGCCGTCATCGATTTCATCATGAGTATGGAGAGGCAGCCCAACCTCTCGCGCCTGAGGGAACTAGTCGCCCTCCGGGAAACTCAAACTGTGTAAAACCTGGAAAATCCACAAAGTTCATTTTTCGCCGTATAGGAGATGCAAATGGCCATTCGCCGCAACACCACCAAGTTTCGCGCCCTGCTGAAACGGGGAAATTTCATCTTCATGCCCGTCGCCTACGACCCCATCGGGGGGAGGCTCGTGGAGAGCCTGGGATTCAAGGCGACCTATACGGGCGGTTTCGTAACGGGTGGGTCTCGCTGCATTACCGAGCCGATGGTGACGATGCGCGAGCAGGTGGACGTGGCCGGAGACGTCGCGAACGCGGTAAAAATCCCCACTCTCGCAGACGGTGGTGCGGGCTTCGGGGAACCGATGCACACCATGCGCTCCGTGCGGGAGTTCATTCGCGCCGGTATTGCGGGAATCCACATCGAGGATCAGCTCTACCCCAAGCGCGCGCACTACCACAAATACGTCGCGCACGCGATTCCGGCCAGGGAATTCGTCGACAAGATCAGGATGTCGTGTCGCCAGCGAGACGAAACGGACAAGGATTTCGTCATCATCGCGCGCTCGGATACGGCGCGCTTCAGGGGTATCGGAGAGGCGGTCAGGCGCGTGAACATGGCCGCAGACGTAGGCGCGGACTTAGGTCTCGTCTTCCCCCGGAATCACAAGGAAGCGCTCACCGCTCCCGAGAAGTCAAAGATTCCCCTGGTCTACGTCCAGAGCCGGGGCAACCGGGACGGGAGGCCGCTCTACTCTGAAGGCCAGATGTCGGAGATGGGATACGTCGCCTGTATCGATGCTATCTTGTATCTCACCGTCAGTTTCCATTTCATGAAAAAAGCCCTCCAGGAGGTGCGTAAGACGGGTGATTACACGGGCATGACGCATGAGGATTTCACGGCCGCCCGCCAGGAGATTGAGAACCTGATCGGCCTCGAGGGTTTCTATGAGATTGAAGAGGAGACCGTGGAGAAGAAAAAATGGGGAAAACGCTAGCGAGCGATTTCCAGTAGAAAGGAGAGTAGAGAACCATAAGCAGAGCACGGAGAGAATTCTCACGACCCACACGGTTAGCCATTCGCACCTCCGGCAATGAGTCGATTTGTTGCAGGTCACGGAGCAAGATGTGGTGTGTTCCGGCGATTTCAAAACTGTCGCGGAAAACCTTGCAGGGGCAAGCCGCCAGGAACCGAACTTTGAAGAAAATTACGCGCTGGAATGCGCAGGAAATGTAATGAAACCACTTTCGCTTTGATACTTTCTGTATAAGGGAGTACACGGGAAAGCTTAGGGTAAATATGTTTTCACAATTATTTAAATGGAATAGAACGATTTCACAGACGATGGAAATAGTTCGTCACATCTAGTTTATCAAATGATGGGCTTTTTGTATGAATTTACTCTCCAGATGATTGGGAATTGCAGACAAAGTCCATTTGGGCCAGTTATCCGTATGATTCCTTTTCTTGTTTTCGGGGAGCCTTTGTCTGCAGGTTTCGGCTCAGAAGTTGTTTTGAGGATTGCGTCAACTCCTTTCCATGTTATTGCGAATGGTGGAATGTTGCAGTTTTCCTGTGACGCATGATTTCGAAGTTCACTGTTGTGAGATTGGGGTCATATGAATTCTTCGGGCGCGGCGGGCTTTCAAAGGTTGTCGGCATGGCATTGCCCTCGCCGCCGCGCCGGATTGTGACGGGCTCCAATCCTTTTGCTACGGCCTGGATGCTCTGCTACCCGATCCCTTCTTCGGCGTTGAGGTGCTGTCGCACTTGCCTTGTAAGGTGCGTAAATTCGAGTGTTTCCGTAGAAGCAACCGTACGCGGGCGTGGTAATTCGATATTTATCTCCCCGACGATGCGGCCTGGACGCGATGACATGACAAGAACGCGGTCGGCCAGATAAACGGCTTCCGATATGCTGTGCGTAATAAAAAGTACGGTCTTGCGGCGTTTCATCCAGATGCTTTGGAGTTCACTGTTCATCTGTTCTCGCGTCATGGCGTCGAGGGCGCCAAACGGTTCATCCATCAGCAGCAGATCAGGATCATGAATAAGCGCGCGGCAAAGGCCGACACGCTGCTGCATCCCGCCGGAAAGCTGGTGCGGATAGGCATTCTCGAAGCCTTCGAGCGCGACCAGTTGAATCAACTCATGCGCCGTCTCCCGGTAGTCCTCTACGCGCAGGCCCCGAATTTCGATCTGGAGGAGAATGTTATCCAGTATCGAACGCCAGGCCATTAGCAGAGGACTTTGAAAGACCACACCGACCGAGGCCGTCGGACCCCTGATCTCCCGCCCGTTTACCCGGATTGCCCCGCTGGATGGCGTGAGCAATCCGGAAACGAGCTTAAGGAGCGTACTTTTCCCGCAACCGCTGGGGCCGACGAGGGCGACGAACTCACCCTCGGAAGCAAAGATGGATACATTGTCGAGCGCATGAACATCGGAGTTCGCAGCGTGATAAGTGAGACTGACGTCGTCAATCCCGATTACCTCGCCATTCATCGTATTCTAGTTCTTCGGAACAAACTTGTTGCTGTAGAATTTCTCGGCTGGAAGCGTCTTCTTGAGCCGCCCCGTTTTCACGAGAATGTGTACGGCATTGTCCCAATCCTTCTTACTCGTCCATCCGTAGGGCTTGCCTGCCGTGTTCTTTGTTCCGAGCCGTTTATGTGTCTCAAGCCATTGGAGCTTAACCGATTCCCTTCGCTTTTCCGCCGTCTTGGACAATCGCATGGCGATGTCGACGGCCTCGTCGATGTTCTCTTTCTTCACCACGTCCTTCAGCGCCCGCGCAACCGCGCGCACAAAACGCTGCACTTGTCCGGGTTTCTCGGCAATCCTTTGCTCGTGAACCACCACGCCATGGCCCAGGGGAGAAATGCCGAAATCAGAGAACTTCATAAAGTACACCGGCTTCCCTTTTCCCTGGCGGGCGCGCACGACGAGATCAAGAGGTGAGCCGATGACGACGCTGATGAATGAATCGACTTTGCCGTTCACGAAAGTGGTGTTGCGCGTGGCGCCGCTTGTAACACGGATCTGCACCTTCTCCGGCGGGATATTATTGACGGACAGCAAAAGGTCGAACATGGCTTTGTGCCCTGCCGTCATGGCTACCGATCTGCCAATCAGATCCTGGGGCTTTCGAATCGGGCTATCCTCATGCGAAATCACAGCCCAAGCTCCTATCTGCACCACCCCGAACACGCCCTTGAGCTTCATGCCTTTGGCGACGCCGGCGGCCATAAACATATAATCAGCAACCCCGAAATCGTCATGCTTTCCACCAATCAGACCAACCGTTTTACTGGAGCCGGCGCCTTCTTTGATGGTCACGTTCAGTTTTTCCGCCGCAAAATACCCCTTCTCCTTCGCCCAGTAGAACGGCAGATGATAACCGGACAGTCTCCAGTCAAGGCGCAGGCTCACAGATTCTGCCGCCTGTGACGTGTGGGCGGGGAAAAAGGTTACAGACAAAAGAAATGCGGCAACAACAAACAACCCTTTGCGCAAAATGGAACCTATCATCTTACAATTCTCCTTTATTAGGATTGATAGGCAGTCGTCGACTCGATCCGAACCGAGACGTGCCAAGGAATCAAGAGACGTTCCAGTTTTGAGACTATGGAGAACAGAATGACGCCCATGGCGATCAGCACAAAGAGCGCCGCCCAGATGAGAGATCCGTCAAGATCGCCCGCTGATGTAAGGAGCAAAAAACCCACCCCCTTGTCGGACCCGACGAACTCCCCGACGATAGCCCCGACAACCGAAAAACATATGGCGATCTTGAAACCGCCGAACATCTGGGGCAGCGCCGCCGGACCTCTTACCTTGAGCATGATTTTTGGGGTTTTGGCGCCCATCGAACGAACGAGATCGATCATATCGTTCTCGACGCCTTTCAGCCCTACAATCGTCGACACGATGATCGGAAAGAATGTGATCAGGAACACGACCGCGATCTTCGGCAATATCCCGAATCCAAGCCAAACGACCAGAATGGGCGCAATCGCAACTTTCGGTATCGTTTGGGACATTACGAGAAACGGCATCAACATACGTTCGATGCTGCGGCTGCAAACTACCAGAAATGCAAGTGGTACGCCTATCAGGACGCTAGCCGAGAAACCCAAAAGCACGGATTGCAGCGTATAGAGGCATTCGTCGGCCAATCTGCGCCACTCCTCTCCGAGCCGCACCACTACGTCCAGAGGCGCAGGCAACAGGTAATCCGGGATCTCGAATACCTTTACCGCAGCCGACCAAAATACCAGGGCCACGGCAACAGCCATGGTCGGCATCAAGATGTTCAAGGCTCGCTCGCGCCGGGCCGAATTGGTTTTGAAGATGTTCCACGAGGAAGGCGTCATTCTCCGTGCTCTGGTATCAGAGGAGTCGGCTGCCATTGGTTCGTCTTTCTCCGGGCCCTGGGGAGGCAATATCGGGATAATTGGATCGAGCGCTCAAGATAACAATTATCCGCAGCCTGACCCGATGATACTATCGAGAATGATCAGATGCTTGATCGTAGCGACAACCCGGTTAGCGGTCAATCTCATGAACCCCGTCGGTTTCATCGCCGGACTTGCGATAACGAAACGAACCCCGGGTCAAACGGCGAGGTTTTCTCGCAGAGTCTTTCCCTCATACGATTTCCTGTACCTTCCCCGTCTTTGCAATTCGGGAACCAGGTAATCCACTATGTTGAGCATAATCTCACGTGGCCCGGCCTGGGACTGCTTGACCATGAAGCCGCCGCGACTCCCGGTCGCTTCGAATATCTCTTCGAAACGATCGGCAATCTGTACCGCCGTACCGGTGACCGCGGTGGCGTAACCCGTTGCCGACTCGAGTCCATGCCGGAAGAATTCTTCGCGATCGATCTCGGCGTGCTCGCCATATTTGTGCGCCAGTAGATTGACGAAACCCACCGGAGAAGCCTGCGCGGCGACGATCCGTTCCTGAAGTTCCGCAAGGGAGAATCGCGGCGGAAGTTTGGACAAGTCGTAGCCGGTATTGTGCGACAGCCATACCCCGACGGCTTCCATAGGCACATCGGAAATCAGCGCTTCTCGCAGCGCATGCGCCTGTTTCTCGGTTTCACCGACGATGGCCCTGAGCGCCCAGATGATGCCGACTTCTTGCGGATCCCGCCCCTCTGCGAGAAGGGCGTCATCGAGATCTTGTCGTTGCTTCGTCATGAGCGGCAGCGTTTTGGTTCTGCCAAAAACATGATCGGCAACATGAGCGGCGCCTTTGACGCCGCGCGGAGAGCCGCCCGCCTGTATGATTACGGGACTTCCCTGAGGAGACGGAACGACGCTTAGCGGCCCCTTGACCTTGAAAAACTTCCCCTCGTGGTTGATCGGATGAACTTTGGCGGGGTCGGCGATTTGGCCCGAAGCCTTGTCCCAGAGGAAAGCATCCGCCTCGACGCTGTTCCACAACGCCCGACAGACGTCGATAAACTCTTCCAGCCGCTCGTACCGCTCACCATGCTCCGGAAGCCCGTCGTAGCCATAGTTCGCAAAATCGGAACGGCGCGCCGAGGTGATGACGTTAAAGGCCATTCGACCGTTGGTGATATGATCCAGGGAATTCAAAAGACGCGCCGTGTAAAAGGGGTGCATAAAGCTGGATGAGTACGTCAAGCCGAACCCGAGATGTTTGGTGACGCGTGACATCGCAACAATCCACGGACTCATGTCGAATCTTGGCCATGCGACGCCGTAGCTGACCGCATCGTCAATCGAGTCTTTCCACATGTCGGGAATGCCTGTCGAGTCTCCAACGAAGATGAGGTCAAGACCGCCACGCTCCGCGACGCGCGCAATATCCTCGAACATGCCGATATTGGGGTGGTGGCGATCTACCCAGGTACCCGGATTCCTCCAATTGATCTCTACCTCGGTCCACGAGATATCAAATGCCAATTGGATGCGCTTCTTCATTTAGTTTTCCTCAGTATATGACAATTGCTCTCACTCTCGTCGGTAAGCCCATTTTGCCCGAGATTATCCATTTTGCTTCTATGCCGCGAAGTTTACTACGGCCGGATGCAATCTTCCAGAACGGGTTTTATGGAGGCGTAGCCGAAAGTTGGCGCAGGGAATTGCTATTTCGAGAAGCGCAGTCGTGCGTCATCTCCAGGCTGCGGTTCATGCAATCAGCGCCAGGCGATGCTCTCCTGAACATCAAGGAAACGAACTTTCTCTTATTTGTCACCCCGAAGTCGAATGAAAAGTAATTACAAAACCATTGGAAGGTTGCGTTGGAAATTCAAAATCGTATTTGATGCGGATCGGGCGTCGTCATGGGCATTCCAGGCGGTTCCTGGATGGACGTTTCGGGATGCCGGAGCATGACCGCAAGAAAGTTGTTGCGGGTTGGACTTTGGAGGACGGTGCGACTGTAACCCGCCACGATGCGCAGAATTTATAGTGAATCCGCATTCGTTTTGATTACAAGCATCGAATAGTAGATTTTGAACAAAATACAAGAAACTAATATCTGAAATAGTATCAATATGATACGAGGAATTATCGCTGATGAGTCAGGTTGAAAGAATCATCATGGCGGAGAGGGAGGGATTCGAACCCCCGGTGCAGTCGCCTGCACAACAGATTTCGAGTCTGCCGCCTTAAACCGGACTCGGCCACCTCTCCGTACAGGTATCTTCAGCGCGCGGCCTGCCTCGCCTCTCGGGCGATGCGTCGGCGCTCCTCGAAAAAGGCGCGCAGCATCGCGGCGCTCTCCTCGGCCAATACGCCCGAGGTAATCGGCACGCGGTGGTTCACGCGCGGGTCCGAGGGAATGTCGAACAAGGAGCCGCAGGCCCCGCCCTTGGGATCTTTTGCCCCGAAGACGAGCCGCGCGATCCGCGAGTTGACGACGGCGCCCGCGCACATGGGGCACGGCTCGAGCGTAACGTAGAGGGTCGCGCCGTCCAACCGCCAGATGCCGTCGGTCTCGGCCGCTTCCCTGAGCGCCAGGACTTCCGCGTGCGCGGTGGGGTCGCAGGCGGCCTCGCGCCTGTTGAAGCCACGGCCCAGCACCCGGCCCTCGCGCACCACCAGCGCACCCACCGGCACGTCGCCCGCCTCTTCGGCCATCCCGGCCAGCGCCAGCGCTTCTTCCATCCAGCGCTCGTCTTCGTTTATCTGTTCCACTGAATACACGTTCATTCCCCCATCGGTTTTCAAGGCCCCTAAAAGACCACGAATCGAAACCGCTGGCAAGCGGTGAAAGCGTTTCCCTGACTTGGCGCGCCGCTCTTGCCCAAGGTGAAAAAACCTGAGAGGCTTGGGGCCTTACCCGTCACTCACACTATTTTGAAGGATGCCCCTATGCTTTGGGAAGAACTAAGCTGGCCGCAGCACAAGGAAATGGCCCAGAACGGGGCCGTGGTCGTCATCCCCTTCGCATCGATGGAACAGCACGGGCCGCACAGCCCCGTCGTGGTGGATACGCTGCTTTGCACGAGCGTCTGCCGGAAGGCGGTGGAAGGCCTGGACAACGTGCTCCTGACCCCCACCATGTGGACGGGCACGTCGCACCACCATTTCGAGTACCCGGGAACCATCTCGCTCAGGCTCGAAACCTACGTCGCCCTCATCAAGGACATCATCCGCTCCGTGGCCCATCACGGCTACAAGAAGATATTCGTCGTGAACGGCCACGGCGGCAACGTGCAGCCCCTCCAGGCCACGCTGAACGACATCGGCTACGACATCGAGCTCACCATCTGGATGATCACCTACTTTCACCTGGGTAATGAAATCTCGGCGGAGATCAGGAAAACACCGGTCGGCGGCATGGCCCACAGCGGGGAGTTCGAAACCGCCATGATGCTGCACCTGCGCCCCGACCTGGTGAACATGGACGAGGCGGTGGACCAAATCAACGAGAACCCCCATCCCCTGGGGACGAAGGACATGCACCACCGGGGGATGCTCTTCCGCCCGGTGGACTTCAACAGAAACCGCGCCCCCTCGGGCGTAGCGGGCATGCCGAGCGCCGCGACGGCGGAAAACGGGGCGCAATACTTCGAGGCCGTATCCGCCCGCCTGCGCGGGCTGATTGAAGAACTGGCTGCGCTCTAGGCATGGTCCGCGTCGCTGGAGAATCCTCCCGCACGGCGAGATACCTGAACATCAGCCCTCCCGGGGCGGATGAGGCGATCGTCCTGTGCTATGAGGCCTCGGGAGACGGCACGCCGATCCTCTTCGTTCCGGGCCTGGGCGATACGGCCTGGGTGTGGCGCAAGATCGTCCCCACCCTCACGAGCATGCACCGCGTCATCGCCATGGAGCCGAGGGGGCACGGGCGCTCCTCGAGTCCAACGGGGAAATACACGCTCGCCGAGATGGCGGGCGACATCGGGGCCGTCGCCGTGCGCCTGGGGCTGAACCGGCCCGTCCTCATCGGGCACGGCCTGGGCGCGAGGGCCGCGCTCCTGCTGGCCATAGAACAGCCCCGCCTGCCGGGCGCGCTCATCTTCATTGCGACGGGCGCCGCGCCCGCCGCCAAGAGCGTGCGCAGGGGGGTGGCCGAGCGCATCCACCTGGCCGAGGCGGGAGAGATGCAAGAGGCCTACCGGAACAGAAAGAGCGAGGGCAGGGAACCCCGGGGCATGACCCCACGAGAGCGCGCGGAACACCACCGCCTGTTCCTGCGGGGCGACCCTTCGGGATACGCCTCGGCGGGATACGCGGAGCTTCTGGCGCCCGACCTCACGGAGCGCCTTGGGGAAATCGCCTGTCCCGCGCTCGCGCTCACGGGCGAGGAAGACCCTGAATACCACGAGGACGCGCAAACCCTATCCGCGGGGATTCCCCGCTGCGAGTCATTTCTCATCGAAGGGGCAGGCCGCTACGCGCAACTGGACAGGCCGGAGGCGGTGCTCGCCCTCATCCATGAATTTTTCAGAAAGCACCATCTTCTGGTCGCCACATCCACGGAGGAAAACCATGAGCCGATTGATTGATCTTACAGCCCCCCTGGGACACCCCGACCTTTGCGAGGTCCCGACGTTTCCCCCGGTGGAATACTGGCAGTTCCACGAACATTCCACGCACGGCCGCCAGAACAGCGCTGTCCGGATGGCGATCCACCAGGGAACGCATCTGGACGCGCCCAGCCATTTCTTTCCCGACGGCGCCAACATCGACGAGATGCCGCTCGAGACCTTCTGCGGTCGCGCCGTGAAGATCGACTTGAGGGAAACCGTGCAGGAGGCGGGCCCCATCACCCGGGAGATGATCGAAGCAAGCTCCGGCTTCGAGCCCGGGCGCCTTGACGGGGCCATCGCCGTCACGTGGACGGGCTGGGCGAAGGAGAAGCTCTTCACGCCCGATTACTTCGCCACCAATCCTTACCTGGACACGGAGGCGTGCCACTTCCTGTGCGATTGCGGCATGAAGGCCCTTTGCATGGACCACGCCATCGACCCGGGCATGCGGCCCGACTTCGTTGCCCAGCACGGGGACTCCCCCGGCCACCGGGCGGTGCTGGGCCGGGGCGTTCCGCTCATCGAGCACGTCATCAACCTGGAAACTTTTGAAGAAACGGAATTCGAGATGTTCGCATTTCCCATGAAACTCTACAGAATCGAGGGCGCGCCAGCGCGCGTTGTCGCGCGGATCGATTGAAAAGAAAGGAGCGCAGCGTTGCCGTTCTACAGAATATCCGAGATGGAAACGAAGCACATCGACATGGGCAAGGCGCAGACACAGAGCGTCGCCGGAGAACTCATGAAGGCCGGGATGATCACCTATCCCGAAGACGGCGGTCCGCCGCCTCATTACCACCCGAACGAGGAGCAGTTCCTCCTGGTGATGACGGGGGAGGCGAACATGATCCTGGGCGATGAGACCCGCGTCGTCGGCCCCGGCGATCTGGTGCACATCCGCCGCAACGAGCGCCACGGCCTTCGCATCACGAAGGGCCCGTTCGCCTTTTTCACCGTGAAGAGCCCCGCCGGCGACGGCGACTTGTATCAGGACTACAACAAGGCCGAAGACGCCGAAGCGGCGCGGGAGAAACTGGAATCCACCTTATAGGATTATTTCAAGGACAAGGAGATATTGAATGCCGTTCTACAGAATGGAAGACCTTCCCCAGGGTTCCTCGAAAGTAGGCCCCGCCGTAAGCCACGCGACCGCGGGCGAGTTGATGAAGGTGGGCTGGGTGATTTATCCGCAGGGAGACGGCCCGCCGCCGCACTTTCATCCCAACGAGGAGCAGTACATCCTGATGCTCGAGGGCAGGATGAACATGATCTGCGGCGAGGAGGTACGCGAGATCGGCCCGGGCGAGCTGGTGCACATCCCCAGGAACACGCGCCACGGCATCCACATCACCGAAGGCCCGGCGAAGTTCTTCGCGGTGAAAAGCCCGGCGGGCGACGGCACGCTGGATCAGGACTACAACAAAGCGGTCGACGCCGACGAGGTAACGGAGCGTCTCAAGAACTAGCAGGCCGAACGGGAAAAGCCGGTGGGCAGCCCCACCGGCTTTTTTGTTTTGCAATGATACGCATGACTCGAAAGAGAGGTTCCGTGCCCTGGATTTGAAAGGCAACGATGTAATCACTTCCCTCTTGAGGGGGTTGTTGAAAAAGCCGACCCTGGGATCGAGCGCGTTTGACGCTCGTCTTGCACGCCACCGCATCGACCTCATCCTGAATAGGCGCGCAAGCGCCGTATCGAAGGATGGGAGGCGCTCGAACGCTCCTTCATTGGGGTTGTTGAAAAAATCCTGATTCCGTGATTTGGCGAATACAAACAACCGGTGAAGGGGTGGTAGGGACAGGTCGCGACCTGTCCTTTCCAGGCGGTTTGGTTTTGATCGTCATTCCAGCTTTCGCCGGAATGACGGCAAATCCTCCCTCTTCGGGCTTTTTCAACAGCCCCTCATCAGTCGCGTTTGACCCCGGCGGGCTCGAACTTCGCCCTTCGATACGCCGCCTTCGGCGGCTACTCAGGGTGAGGAAGGTGAG
>CAYTSP010000061.1:0-15450 GCA_964440505.1 uncultured Nitrospinaceae bacterium | reverse complement strand
CGGCCGGGCCGCTCCCTTCCGCCGCAATGACGAGCTCTTAAACCTGCTCCCCAAGGGCGTGGTCGCGTTCCCGGGTTCGGGCATCACCGACAACCTCGTTGACAAGGCTCGCACCCTCGGCATTCCCGTCCAGAAAGTCGCTGCCTGATGCGGGCACTCCATGGGTCGCGTCGTCGCCACCACAACGGCGGCGCGGCCCGTCGCCTCTCCTGATTGCTTTCCTCGCCTCCTCCCGCTCAGTCGCCGCGGCGGCTCCCGCTCACAATTCTCGCCGGCAAGATTCCCCCCGACTCGCGTTCCCAAAGATCACGGCGCTTGCCGCCCTTAGGCGCTTCGGGTTCTACACCGGACGCATCGCCGATGCAGGTGTTGCGGTGGCTGCGAATGACCGCGTTCCACTGCGCCTCGACTTGATAATTCATCCCCCCGTGCATCCCCGTCGCGTCGGGAAAAGTAATACCAATCCGGTGGCAAGCGAACCCGTTGAAATCCCTGCATTTACGAGTGGCGTATGCTCTTTGTGTTACGGCGTAACTCGGGGTGTTTCCTGCAGATACCAAATTGGTGGCGCGCAGGCCTGCGCTGCGCTATGATGAATACCGATTTGGTATTGTGACTTCCGGCATCGATTCGAGGGCTTCCCAGTTCGAGACGAGTGTATTCGGTGAAGGGAATGCAGAATTTTCCGTTCGTTTTGGACCGGAAGCGATGCAAACCTTCACGAAATAAGCAGCTAAACGAATGGCCCGGACGATACAAAAGAACGTCATTGTGACGCCGGAGCAATGGGAAGCGGTAGCCCGTAATCGACTTCCGGATCCCAGTGGTTCAGCCAAGTAAAACCGCTAATTTCATATGATCAGGATCGATTGATTACTGATTCAGCGCTTCGAAGCTGTTCCATGATCCACCCTAATTCAGGAACATTCCCAAGGATCATGCCCTGCATGGCCCTGTAATCTTTTTCAATCACCGAACCCAGTTCCGGCTGTGGAATCAATCTCAGCGAACCGGGGACGGCTTTCTCAAATCGTTTCCAGCGCTGCCGAAAAGCGATGAGGTTGTGCTCCCGGACCGCATCGAGCATCTGAGTGTTCGAGAGAGCGGACCTGCCGGTTTCAGTTGCCGTGATCATTGCGGCATCGTAGTAATGGCGCGAAATCAAATCCCTGTCGGTCGGCAGACGTTTTTCTTGTTCGTACCCGTAGTGTAGACCGTGCAGGATTAAGAGCTTCTCCCAGTAAGTGCGCTCCGGCGCTAAGATTCTAACTCCACGAACATCGAAGTGCCAGTCGGGCAGTTCCTCGGAAATATAGGGGCTCACGATGCAAGTCAGGATCGGGTCCAGCGCGGATCTGGCTCCCGCCTCTATCTTCACGCGCGGTGACATATAGGAAACATCACCGCTCGGGTACAGGGTGGGGTATTCGATGAAAAGTGTCTGCCGATTAGCGTCATCCTCATCCGGCAGTACGCGGCATCCTTCAATTATCCCGTCAATCAAGCCCGTCAACGTCGTTTTCAGAACTCCCAGAATGTAATCACTGCAGGCTATTGAGAGTTCCTTGAAGAGAGCATCCCGTTTCTTTCTGGAGAGGTCTTGCCCAATTATAGGGTCCCGGCCACCTACGAAGCCGAGGTTGTTACGATGGACGACAAGATCGATGTCCTCCGAGAACCGATCGATGAGACCAAATGCCTTGGAAAGGGATGTCCCGCCTTTGAAAAGCAGATTCGGATGCCCTTCGGGCAACCCGTTATAGAGCGCGTCGAGAACGAAACAGACCCAGAGATCCTTCTCCACGTAACCGGGCAACGTGCCGACACGACTCGCCGTTGCTTCGAACACGTCGCGTTTATCTCCCTCGGTGAGGTCGAAAAAAGATGCGAATGCTCCGTTCACGAGGCGATTCTCTCATCGGCTGTGATGCTGCGCACCAGCGGCAGCGCCCAGCCGGGCAGGTCCCGGCTGTTACGAGACAAGTCTTGTTTCACCACATTGGGGAGACGGCGTTTCAAAATCGAGGCGACCTGGGGGTCCGCGGCAGCTGCAGGACCAAGCCACCGAAGCGCCTGAACGACCGGAGCCGCCGCTTTTCCCGCCCAGCGCATGATGATCGGACTCGCATGTCGGAAGCGGACCGTTCGCCCGTCAATCTTGATCGACCGCGAGGCACCATCCGTCACATAGCAGGGTCTGGCAGGAACCGCGTTCGTGAGGCCGAGCCCGTTGGCGGCCGCCATGCCATCGGGCATGATGTGAATGCCGTCCCTTCGTGCGATAGCCGCGATTGCTGTATCCAGATCGACCGGTGCGGGCTTTTTGAGCACACCGCTGATTCTGGGCTCGTCGTACAAGCCACGGCCGACTCGGCGCAGTTTGCCGGCCTTGACGAGACGCGACAGCGCCTGGTCAACGGCCTCACGACTCCCGATATCCAGAAAATCCCTCGGTGTGCACACCCACCTCCCGCCGGCGTTTTCGGATATCCTCTCCATGATTTTATCGGCGATGGAACTCATTCGAGCCAGTCTCCCCTTCTTGAATTAGTCAGGAATAATATCATTATTATCTGACAAAACAAGTTCGTCTTATCGTATCGACGAGAATGGAGCCATACATGGGGATATCCGGAATATCCGGGGTGGCTAGACTGGTTCATCCCTTTACGGGACGGCGAACACTTCATACGGCCGGAGGAGATATTCCTCTGATGAGTCCAAATCCTGCTGGTAGTATATCCTTTCAAGTTTCAAATGACTGGAGGATATTTCATGCAGATTCTGATGGTGATTCCATTCCTTTTTCTTTTCCCGCTCCCGCATTCCCGGATGAGGAATCCGATATGGAAGCCGTCGAGAGGCTTGGCTCAAAGAGCAAGAGGCCATCAAGGTATACAATCGGACAAGAAAACGAGCAAAGTCTGCTATTCCCTCCCCAAAATCAGGGGCGCAATTCTTGTCAAAATGATTCTAAACTTCCGCTTGTAATCTTTTTGGATAGGTTTAGGCGACTCTTCTTCTGATTTCGTGATATTGAATATTGAGTTGACAATTTTATCCAGTTTCATAATTCATGGCGTTTCCTCTCAATCGAAAATCTGTCGCAGTTGAGCGCTGTTGACGGTCCTTGGGTTTCTCCCTTTGACTTGCGAAGCGATTGACCAGAAAAGGGACGCTCAACACCGACAGGAAAATTCCACTTTCCCAACAGCATTCCCGTTTTCGTCGATTGAAACTGATCCGCTGATTTCGGCTTCGCCGCTATACGACGAATAGTTTTTCATCGCGTGGGCCAGAGTTGGATGTAGCTCAAGATGAGGCGGCGGTGACATGTTCCTTGTCTTGAGTGAAACAAGTACAGCAATCAAATCGTTGATGGTCAGGTTTTCTTTCGTGTAAGTCATAATCGCATCCTCCTTCGCCTTCGGTCCGAAATAGCCATTACCCAAACAACCTGCGTCGCGTCTTGGACAATGCGCCCCTCCCTTTGTCTCCTGCATCTGCTGACAGAGAGAGGGGCGGACGAAGCCGCCCCAAAATCGCGCAGATATCTCCCTATCTTCGCCAGCAGAAATTGACGACCTTGTAGGGCGGCATGTTGTTGTGCGGCTGATTCCCGCCGCTCATCGCGGTTTGTCTCCTGGTATCCCTGCGCTCATCGGCCCTGTCGTCGCCATGGTCCACGCGCTCAGGGGGCGCATCATCGGTACGATCACGGTACGCATGCCGGTGCCTCGGCATCTCAGCCACCGATAGGACATGGCGATATTCCCCGCCCTCACTGCCGATACCGAACTCCATGGTTTCTTCTCGGTCGTCAACTCCACTTCCTGCGGCAAGGGGAAAGCGACCGCTGATGGGTGCATAACGCCTCCAGCCTTTACCCAGTGCCGAACAGGGTTGTTGATCCGTGAGGATGATCGCTTGCCTCAATGCCCTTTCCAGACCCGCTAGCCTTTGGGCAAACGACAAACGATTTTCCGACGCCTGTTGCGCCGCGGCCTCGAACCCAATGAGCATGAGGCTCATTGCCAGTGCCACGATGATCTTTTTCATGTCTTTTTTCCTTTAGGTTCAAACGGGAGGGTCGCCGAAGCCTCCCCTGACTAGTGCTGTGCAGCCTACGGGGTGTGTGGATGCCAATGACAAAGCCTATAGGAGGATTTGCAGAGGCATATTTGGATGGAGCCATCATCATGCTTTTTTCTCGCACCGGACGAATAGAGTTCTGCGATATTGCCGTAAAAGCAACCGACAGCCGGACCATAAGGCGAACCGAGTTGCCTTCTGTGCAATACTGATTCCGGCAAAGTTTGCCACCGCTGGGGTGGGTATAACTGGGGCGGATAAGGTGTCGTCTGCGGCATTTGTGGCACCCCTTGAGGCATCCATTGCTGGGGCTGCCTCGTTTGTGCCGAACCTTGCTCGACACCGCCTGCAAGCGACAGTAAAAGGCCGACGGCCAGTACCCCAAGGATCTTCTTCATGTCTTTTTTCCTTTAGGTTCAAACGGGAGGATCCCTTAACGACTATTCGGAGTTCTCCGCAAATAACTCGAAGAGCTCTTTGCACTGGGCCTTATAGCGCTCCAATCCCTTCTCAGCCGCAAATTCCTTCTCGTCGAACAACGACCAAATTTTTCCGGCCTTCATCACCGCATCGAATACCTTGTCGATGTTCACGTCGAGTTTCTCGCTGGATGTCTCCACGCTGCATGAGAGAGGCCCAAAGTTCAGCCCCACCGTTCGGGTAGTTGCCTGCTTTGTGCAGGCCACCGCTAGAGGCAGCATAGCGGCAACGACGAGGCTCAAAATAATGCGTTTCACGGGCTTTCCTCCGTGGTTTTTCTTGTTCTAGGTCGCCAGTGTGCGGCGGGATAAGAACGGGCAGAATCGGCGATCATTGGCAAATAATCCTGCTCCCAAACATCTCCTTGCTACAGTGGCGTCCGAATTTTGGGTAATTGAATTTGTAGTTAGATTTCCGACGAGGCACGCGTGCTTTCGCAGCTTTGGCTCTGCGTTTCTCTGCCAGCCTCTCCGCAGCCTTGTTCCGCTCCACATACGTTAGCCGTCGTGTTGCTCGCGGAGGCGCATCTGTTGTATCGGAGTTTGGCCGTTGTACTGTTCCAGATGGTGCAAGAGGTTTGAGAGGCACGGCCGTTGCGCCAATCGCGCCCTGATAGCCGGACTTGACCTTTGGTTCTGCCGTTCGCTCTTCTCGTCGGTCCAGTGTGGACAAGAGCCTCCTGTGTTCCGCTTCCCGCCGCTCTCGCTCGGCCTTCCGAGCGAGAGCGCGCCCGACATTCCTCCCGTACCGGCTCGCCGCCGGTGTTTGATAGCTCTCGTAGGCGCTGTCGAATGGATCTGCGGTGCCAACCGCCGGAAGATGGACGTTGATGGTATTTGTTTTCCCGGTATCGGGCACGTTCGCGGCGGGCGGTATGTATTCGATGCAATTGTCCGGAGGAGACCGATGCAGAGGGTTGCCGATCTCGTGGCACCATGGCATATCCGGCGTAAAAAGGTTTTTTACCCTCTGTTTCACATTGCCCGGCAGACTTTTGACCTTTTCCAAAAAACCCCGTTCCGCGGGCTCTTCGTCGGGACGAGGATTGCGGGTCTCATGTCTCCATGGTCTATCGTCCGCCGCAAACTCCTCTTTGAGCGCATCCACCTTTTTCAGCGGGTTCCACTCTTGCAGCTTCTCTTTCGCCTTGCCCCACTGATCTTTCGCCTTGTCCATCAGACCCGGTTTCTCGGACAAATCGTCACCGGGGCAGGAAACGTATTTCCCGTCGGGAGCGTAGCCGCCGCAGAAGATCATGTTCCCGTCACTACCGGCGTACCAGCGGCTGCCGTCCGGGTTCGTGTGAACCGTCTGCGCGCCCGCCGCCGTCGCAATGGCAAGCACAAGCCCACATATTGTGATGCTCCGGATCATCGTCTTCGCTATTCCAGCACCTTCCATAGCACGCTTCCTCTCGATGTCGCCCGCAGGCAGTTCAGAAGAGCGGCTCGCGTCGCCGCAGCCGTTGCCACAGTACCTCTCGAACTCTCACTCATGGCCGCTCCTGCCGCGCTGCCGAGCAACCCCATGATCATTCCCGTGGGCGAGTCGGCGCCGGATATGACGTCTTCCACCATCCCGCCAATGGCGCCCTGAACCGCCGCGTCCGCGACGCCGGTTTCCGCCCGCAAAGCAGCGGTTTGCGCGGCTGTCAGTTGACGGTTTGCGGCCGCTTTTCTGCAGATACCCAACACTTTCTTGTAGCGAATCTCATTGCCTGGTTCGATATAAACCGACGGCGTATAGTTTTCAGCGCCTATCCCCGCCGAAGAAACCGATTGCTGAAAATCGCCTGCGCCACACGCACTCAGAACCATTGCGAAAAGAACAATCCCCAAATGCCTCATTTTGTGGATCCCCCATGGATAGTCGGCAAGAGAATTCTACCCGACCCAAATCGGGCCGGTTGCCAGACAATCCACAGGTTTATGGTGGGTTCCCGCGTATTCCCGCAAAGGATGCGGTCTTTTATTTCGCGGGCGACCCGACGAGCAGGTCAACCTATGGACTATCTGGCAAGAGAAATTTTCGTTGTTTGTAGAGTTATTGTCAAGAAGAAAGGTAATTTCGTGTTATCGGGTTATCTTGTGTACAAACGCGTGTTATGGGCAATCTGGCGGGAAACTGGAAGCTGGCAAAGAAAACGCAGAACGGACTCAGAAGGCTGGTGCCGCTGGGGCGGAAAGCCCAAGCCGAAACGCCGCTTGCGGAGAGCGATCGAAGGATGATGTTTTCTATGTAGCATTTTGAATTAGATATTGATCTGATAGTGCGCTGAAGGAGAACAAATGGAAGCAATATATAAATTCTTGGAAAGCATCCTTACCGGTAGTGTCGCTGGTGTAGCTGCCGGTTGGGTCTTGGCGCGTTATTTCAAGAAAGAAAACGAAAAGCGTGAATCTTTAGAGAGAGAGGCGCAAAAAGACTACTTTTCGAATCTAGTTGTGAAATACAGAAAAATTATATTGGAACTCGAATACTCCAGAGATATTCCAGCACCCAAAAATCGTGAATCCGAGGATTCAATCCGCCTTGAATATTATCTCTATTTCCGAAAAGAACTCGAATCGGCTCTTTTCGGGAGGTCAAATCGATTTAACCTTTGATGAAATTGAAGAGATGAAAAAGCTCTTTCGAATTGGACCCTATGAATGTACGAATGAAGACCTATACGAATATGAGTATATCGAAATGTTTCATAAGGCCGAATCGATTAAATGGCTTAACGTCCCACCAACGACTTGAAACAACGGCTGTATGAACCGAAACCACACCCTCGCCTTCGCTCCGCGATTGTAGACTGATTCCAGAACACAAAAACCGGGAGGAGAATAAATGAGTATCATATTTGGGATCATCATCGTGCTCGCACATATAGCAATGGCAGGCCACGCTCAATGTCACTTTCCTCGTCATGGTGAGATGCCTCCCTCCAAGTTGCCTTTCACTGTCTCCGTATGAAGACGATAAAGAGCTTCTTGGGTCAAAAAACATAGACCGTTCCTTGGAATTAGCTAGAAAATGTACTAATTTCGTAGAGGAGAATTGAAGCGGGATTTTTCTGATAACGCATATCGTTATGACCTGACGAAAGAATCGGAGAAAGAGTCATTCGCAGTTCTATATCCGTTGGAGTGATTATTTGCGTAGTTTTTGTTCTGGCTGGTCCGGCATCGCCGCAGTCTAATGCGGCCAGCGTCCACCAATCCACGCCACTACCGCGAGAGGGTCGATTTGCGGTTGTGCAGTCCCCCATGGCGGTGAGGTGGACGTTTCGATTGGACCGATACACAGGGAATGTAGATCAGTTAGTGAAGACACGAAACGGCACAGGAACCTGGCAGAAGATGCTCGTACTGAGTCTACTGGATACATCCGGTACGCATGAAGCGAGGTTTGTTGTATTCACTTCAGGATTAGCAGCTCGACATACATTCCTGATGGATTCACAAACCGGGAAGACATGGGTCCTCACTTCCGGCCCGAGAGACATTGTCGGCTGGATGCCGTTTCCGGAATGAACACGAGAGGTTGGTTTGGCAGATTTCAGAGAATCCGAAATCTTTAGTTGACCTCGTCTTGGCGCGGAGCCGAAATGAACAAAATTATAGTTACGCATGTCGAACCCGGAGAGACGCTTTCTGAAATAGCGGCTCGTTATGGCGTCAGCGTGGACGCATTGCAGAGATGGAATCATATCGAAAATCCTGATTTGGTGCTGGTTGGCCAAAAGATTGTTGTCTACAACGCAAATATGCCTGAATTTTCCGCTTCTGAGATTGCCGTGTCCTGGACAGCATTACTCCCTGACCTAGTGGGGGGTCTATTGGATGTTTGGATCGGGGGCGCTGTCGTTTTAGCGCTTCTGCTGTATCTGCTCGCCCGGAAACTCGGTACCAAAACAGTTGCTTTGCCTCGGCCAACGCCGTCGATAGGAACTGCTCGTCTTCCACGACTTCCCGGCGGCGCACTGGCAGAGCCTTCGGACGATGAACCCCATCGAGTCGACCTTCGCCGCCATCCGGCTGCCAGCGAGAAAGACCAGGAACTGCCTGAGCGAGAAGACAGCGCTGAGCCTAGTGCATCAGTTCGTCCTGAGCACCGAGAAACGGTGGCGCCGGCTGCACGGCTTCCGTCATCTGACAGACGTGATCGCCGACGTGGGGTTCATCGATGGTTTGGACGTAAAAGAAACGGGAAGGAAGGCCGCACACGAAATTGGACAGCAACTCCGATTAACGATGGCGAGCGTTTGGTTGGTCGGGAGTTGAGGAGACGCTACAGGGATTGGATGCTGATCAATGACGTCATGCTGCCTTCCGGACAAGGGACCACGCAGATCGACCATATCCTGGTGTCGCCAAGCGCTGTATTTCTGATTGAGACCAAAGAAATGAGCGGGTGGGTATTCGGAAAACCTGGCCAGAAGCAGTGGACGCAACTATTCATGGCGGGCCGCAGGTCTCGCAAGGCTGGAATCAAGTCGAATAAGTTCAAGTTCTACAATCCGCTATTGCAAAACGAGGGGCACGCAAAGGCTCTTGTTAGACACGGTATTGTTGATCGTTGGCTGCTTCGGCCAATCGTGGCGTTCGTGGGGGATGCACACCTGAAAACAGCGGATGAGTTCCTCCCGTTTGATGAACACGAGAAGATCGCGAATCAGCAAGAAACATGGCGGATGCGAGGCGTGATTTGCATGGGCTTGGCGGACCTGCACCGCTACATCGCCTTCTCGTGTAAAAGCTCACCGAATCCGGACTTGACGCGTCAGGAGATGGAAACGATCTGCGCCGAGATAAGGGCGGCCGAAATCCCCGTGACTGCGGAATCCCGCGCGAAACATGTCGATTTCGTTCGGTCTGTGAGAGAGATGGAATCACGATGATTCAAAATACCTCCTCCTGGCGGCGAAATGGCCATTTGATCCAAGCCACATAATTTCTAAGCCAAATGATTATAATACCGTGAGTATCCTCAACCCTCAGTCGTCTGTTACACGAAAAGAAGTACGGCATCTTACCGATTCGGTACGATAAAAACGGGGGCCGATTTGTCTGAGAAGTAAGATGACCGAGGGGTGTGACATGACGGGTCCGGTGTTCTGCGTTTTGTCACAGCTGCGATAACCACGTTTCCGGTCTTCTCCGCTGAATCGGCAATGTGGCTGTCAGCCAAGTGAGCGTATCATACCGTGGCCCGGTGCCGACGGGGGCCGGGAAGATGCTCTTCACCATGCTGAGCGGATTGGGGAAAGTCGCGTCCGCCGTTGCCAAAGAGACGGTCGGTACAAGTAACGCCCAGATGAGAGTATTGCGCAAGCGTTTCCAAACCAGGCATATCTGAAGAATCTGTTTCATTACGAACAAGTATATCTTCTGGTGTCACAACATGTTAGTTTTCACTTGACTCGCTCTCTTCCTGTGTACCACGACGATTAAAATAATGTTGGGGAGGGGCTAGACGGTAGATGTTAGTTCCTTTGTTAGGTTGCACTTCTTCACGGCAGCAAATTTTGTCAGGCTCTTCACGTCTGAGCACTGCCTTGATGTCTTTTATAACTGTTATTGAGCGTTTGTAATACCAGTGTCCACTACCAAATTCTTCGTGGGACATGTGGTCGAAATCCACGTCATGACATCGAATGGTCGTTAGCGGAACGCCGAGCTTGGTGTATGCTTTTTCTCTAGGGCCGTTCAGGCCCATTCGGGGTACCCCATCTTGAACATTCGTTGATTCGACGAGCAAATTTCCGGCCGCGCTCAATGCTTTGTCGTTCTTGTTGACGTATACGATAATTTCTTTTGTCAGATTCTGAATTGGCAACAGCTTGTCCGGGTTCTCTAACGCGTCGACATCGACGTCAGGCGTAGTCAGAATCGTCGCATCGAAGATTGGGGAAACCGGACATAGAATCTTCTTTAAATTCTGGACGGTGTGACTCAGCACATAGGCACCCATGCTGTGCGTAATAAGAAACGCTGAAGATAAACATGGGACATCTTCTTGACGAATGTTCGCTAGATACGAAAGAAAGCAGGCGAGGAGTCTTGCTCCGGCGCACCCGGAGGATTTTGCAACTTTCCTGTCATCTATGTATTGGATATTTCCGAATTCGCCAGCGGAAGGCCAAGAAAACACGAAAGGAATTAGGTGATGGTCGTCTGAGCTATATAGGTGAGCAAGTTCCGCCCCGATTTGGATCGAATCCTTAAAGGAGTTGTTAAAGCCGTGGATGAAGACCAAGACCGAACAACGCTTACGCCTACTTACCTTTTTGCGTACGGATTTCAGAAGTTTCTTGAAAATTTCTTTGCTGCCACGCTTGGTGTATGCACGTGTTTCCGTGCAGTAGATCTGTTTCGCCAACCGAGCGCATCGGTATTTCGCTTTGTCATCAAGATATTCACCCTCTACCACACCATGCTCCGCTGCTTTGATCTTGACTTTCGCCGTACCGATTCTGAAAGCATTAAGGTTGGTTTCATCCCATGGCTTCTCGGAATTTACATTCTCGACCATGCATAATCCTTCCCCATTAGCTTTGAGACCTCTGTTTGTAGCAAAGAAAACTTTCTTTTCCATAGCTGGAACTCCTTATGTTCAACCTGTTTCGAGATATTCCTCGGTCAAGTCCTGTAGATGCTGGATAATCAACGTAAGCTTGGAAACCATGAAGATCGTCCGCGCTTATCCCGAATTGCAGATTGAATTATGTGCTATTTCAAAAGTATAGTATCAAGAGAAGGGGAGGAAAAATAATGACAATCGAACAATGGAGTTTAGTGATACAAGCCCTGGCTCTAATTCCTGCGTACTTGATTCCCATTATTATGCTCAAAGGCATCAAGGTCATGGACGCCAACGCGAAAGACCGCGCCAGAGATTCAGAGCGGAAGCATGAAGAAAACATGGCGGCTCTTCGCGCACTCATCGAACGAACATCCAACTGACTTTCAAAGCTAAAGAGAAAAATCTATGACGAGGAAATGCAAATCACACCTGCGGAAGTTGGCGGTAACGGCTTCTGCTGTTGTCATGTGTCTGCTGGCGGGAGCGATTCATGCGCAAGAAAAACCTGAACCAGAAATTGTTGAACGATGGGAATGTTACGACTATTTGAAACATAAAAGCTGGAAACGGAACACAAAACTCCGGAAATTACTAGATTCGACATCACCAAAATCATACTCGGCATTGCCAAGAGAAACAAAAGGCCCGGTGCTAGCCAAACTAAAACGACTAAGGGGCCCCAGTCTCTCATCGAATAAAGAATATGAATTGGCAAAAAAGAGGTCTTTGAAAGTTGCAAAGGAACTGGGAAAAGAAGCTGAACAAGAAAAAATGTTTTGGAAAACAATAGAAAAGATATACAGGAAATACACAAGAGACACGATTCAGAGTCGCAGGATTCGATAGACGATGGGATTTCGGACGCGATGAGGCGAAGAAGGGGTACAATTACGCATTCATTATCAAGCCGAATAAGATCGGAATGTATTACAATTTCTCTGTAGGAGAAAGAGTGAAACCAAGAGAAGTCTTTATCTGCGAACAGCGATAAAGACATAGATGGCACCGCCCTCCACGACTTGAAGCGAAACCAGATTCTCAGACCCCATGTCCTCGTTTATCGGGGGGTGCGGCTTCGTTTTCAGCTTCGACATCCCGGATGATAAATAATGGATGGCGAGACCTACGATGAAGTAGTTCAGAGAGCGCGACTCAAACTGGAAGCATCTCTGCGTAAAGAACGTGAGCGAGAAAGGGCAGTTGGAAAGGTGTGCCCCACTTGTGGGCGTCCCTACTCGATTCACGTGGGCGATAACGTTGACTATTGGGGCGAGATAGAAAAGCAAAATGTGAGTCGATAGTGGATTTCGCGTGCTCTCTGTTTGAGTGGAAATTCCCGAACCCGCGTTTTCATCGTTCCGTGCACATAACGAAATCTCCAAAGCCCATTTGGTTCATCGACTAGTTTCTCAAAACCGGTTTCTTGCCAGTTCGGTGCTTGGGCCAAAGGACGCGGAAGGTACATTGTGGGTGTGTTGCGCAAGCAAGAAACCAGTAACCGAAATCACCGGTAATCCGCTTCAGTCCCTCGACACCCCGAAAGCGCCGGTGACTGATCGGCGTTCGAACACTCCGCCCGCTTCCTGATGGCGGTCCCCGTAGAACCTTCCTTCGAGACTCCCGTCATCCGATGCGAAGGCGCCGTCGACAACCGGGACGTCTTCCCATGCCATATCCTCGAAGACGACGCCCGAGCCCCGGATCCGCGTGAACGACACGTCCACCCTCGAAGCGGAAAAACCATCGATCTCGAGCACAGCACCTCCGGTCACGACCCGGCCGCTGAGCATGTCTTTCCCCACCATGCGTCCGGACCACCGCGCGCCGCCGTCGAGTCGCTTCGGGTTCGTCCCGGGGAAGTAGGGCGCCCACGAAACGCCCGCCGTCATATCATCTCCACTCAACACGTAAAATGCCGTCCTGCTCACCCATGCTCCATGGACATTCGCATTCGGGTGGATATCGAGTGCGGGCAGGTCAATCCCTCCCGCGGGTTCTTCCGATGGAACCAAGTCCTCGGGATTGAAATTCGTATTACCCGCTACGAGGATGCCGGGCGCGGCATCGCCGAGGCGCCCGCCGCCGCGCCAGTCCCATGGCGCGAGGTAACGGCCGCCATGAATGCCCCGTCGCTGGTTTCTCGCTTCTTTTTCCTCGGCGGCGTAGCTCGGGTCATAGCGAGGATCGTTCACGGCGAGGCCGGCCGTTACGAGAGCGGCCCCTATATCCTTTCCACCGGCGGAGCAGGAACCCACGATGCGGCCGTACCGGTCCGTTTCGGAGCCGCTGCAGGTCAAGGCGCCCATGGCGGCAAGGCGTTCGATCTCTTCGGCCGCCGTCCGCCCGCAGGCCCATTCATCATCACTCGAGTCGCGGCATTTTTGGTGCCTCTCCGGGGCGTCGAATCCCGACAAGCGATAGCGCTGCCCGTCGATGTCGATGGTGTCGCCGTCCACCACGCGGACCGTCCGGTCGGGGACGAAGGCCAGCGGAGCGTCCATGACGGCCGGTTTTCCGCCCCCTCCGCAAGCGGCCAGAGTGATTAGCAATACAGCTGCGCATAATGGATTTTTCAAAATTTGGCCTGCTCCTTTTTCGAAGATGCCGACTCCAACCAGATTCCTCAGAGTGAGACTGTATGGTTATTGGAGAGGAAACGAATCTGCAAGCGCAATCCATGGTCCCTCGGCGTCTGTATTGTTTCCGTGACTCCAGCCGGGGAACTGCCAATCCGGGCAAGAAGCGAAGCCGGACGCTTTGGAGCAATACGGAGCCGGGAATTTCGAAAAGCGACGTCTATCGCGCAATTTCGGGATTGTGCCTGCGCGGCAGGCTGGCCATCGTCCCCGACAGAAAAGCGCTGGTCGAGGTCGTGGATCCGACCCCCTTGGAGTAGCCGAACTCGATGATTGCCTCGGGAAAGCCGCCGATGCGAAGCGGCGGACACGGGCCGTGAACTGGGTGATACGTTTCAATGACAAGAGAGTCTACCATCGAACCGCTTCCGGTCTTCGCCGGCGCGGCGTATTGCACGCCGAAGACGTCAGTACCTGGTTGTTCTTCACGCGCAGTGTTTACCGGATCGTCGATCCCGAAACGAGGCGCCGTCTCATCGCTCGCCTCGAAGAGGGCGTTTTCGGAAAGGCCTCAACTGCGGACGCGGAGACGAGACTGCTCGTGGCGCTTGCCGACGCTTCCAGGATTCTGGCTCTTCATTTCGCCCGGAAACGACTCGGAAAACGCAGGCGCCGGCTCCGGGAACTCGCGGCGAGCGACGTCGTGTGCGAGGCCGTATCGAGGGCCGTGCATGAGGCGCGGCTGATACGTACGCCTGTCGTGACGGCGTCCTCCGGCTAACGCTCCTGCGGGCACCCCCATCGGGCGGCTGCGCCCCGGGCGAAACGGGTAGTATGAGATTGAAGCGAACTCAAATAAAAACGCTCTTCGCCGGACTGGTGATGCTCCTCGCGGCGGATGGCGCGGAGCCTGCGCAGCCTTCATGCGCCAACTGGAACCGCAGGGAGTTCTTCGCCGCGGCGGGGGTCGGTGACGTGAGAGTTGCTATCAAAAGTTGTGTATGAGCCGAATTGAAGGAGGCGGCGCATCCTGCTGAAATGGGTTTGTCACATAGCCCGACCATTCAGCACAAGGAGATGCGCCACCATGAGAGAAGATACGACGATACCCTTCAGGAGTCCAGCGTTGCGCGACGAGTTGAGCGACCTGGTGCGCGAGGGCGCGCAGCGAATCATCCGCCAGGCGGTGGAAGCGGAGTTGAGGACCTTTCTGGAAGAACATGCGGAGGAACATGACGCGCAGGGCCGCCGCGCGGTGGTTCGCAACGGCTATCTGCCCTCGCGGGAAGTATTGACGGGAGTGGGTCCGGTCGAGGTCCAGGTGCCTCGGACGCGGGACCGCTCGGGCGCGGGCCGGCGCTTCCGCTCGGAGTTGCTGCCGCCGTATCTGAAGAAGACGAACCGGGTAGAGGCGGTGATCCCGTGGCTGTACCTGAAGGGGGTATCGACGAACGACTTCGACGAGGCCCTGAGGGCGCTGTTCGGCGAGTCGGTGGGGGGCTTGTCGCCTGCGACGATCTCACGTCTCAAGGAGGGCTGGGATCGCGAGTACGCCGCGTGGCGCGAGCGGGAGTGGCCTGGCGAGGAGTTCGTGTACCTGTGGGCGGACGGGATCTACGTGAACGTGCGCAGCGGGGAGCGGCGTTGTCTTCTGGTGGTTGTGGGCTGCGACGCCCGCGGCCGCAAGCGCTTCCTGGCCCTGGAATCCGGGTTCAGAGAGTCGAAGGAG
>CAYTSP010000060.1:0-5716 GCA_964440505.1 uncultured Nitrospinaceae bacterium | reverse complement strand
GGCGCCGGCTACGCGGCTTCCGGTACCTGGCCGACGTGATCGCCGACGTGAGGTTCATCGATGGGGTGGAGGAAAAAGAAACGGGCGGGAGGGCCGCCGGATTCAGGACGGCCATACACCAGATTTGACAGTAACTCATATTCGAGTTCAAAAAACCGCAACGAGATGACTTCGCAGACCCATCATCAAAAGATAACCCTGTTGAACAACTTATCAGATATGTTAATGACATCAGAAAAGGGGGGCATCAAACACCAAAAGGGCGTGATATTAACATAGAAAATAATACTCCATCCTATGGGTATATCGTTTGTGACGCGACACCAAAATTTCGCGATTGGATTGAGGAAGAACAAGACTTCAAACCGATGCCAGACGGCCAAGGGTGGTTTATATATAGGGAAAGAATAAACCTTTATATTGAGGTAATCACCTGGGAGAAGTTATTAGAAGATGCCATCATGAGAAACAAAAAATTCTTTGAAACGTTAGGGATTGCCTAATCTTCAAAAGACGAACGCTCTAGTCGCTGAAGCTCAGAACAAATGGCATCAGATATTTTTTGTCCTTTCTGGTAAGTCCTTATAATCAAAAGTGTTGTCAATATTTCAAAGTGATACAAGGCCATAAAATTCGATAAATTCACGGGGTTTTTTGATAAATTTCTGAAAATAATTTTCCCGGTAAGTGATTTTATTTCAAAGGTTTATTGTGAAAATATGAGCGATGCGCACTCAGATCCGGCGGCAAAAAAAGTTTTTCGCCACCCGCGCATTTTCCCGCAACTCCCCGCAAAAGGGCGCATCTCAATCCCTCCTTCCTCAGTCGGGATTGAGGATCCTCGACGGCAGGCCCCCCAGCTCGCGCAGCACCTCGTAGAAGGCGACGGTGTCCTCTTCCGCGTAGCCCCGCTCGTAGGCCATCTGCAGGACCTGGGACCAGATGTTCGTGAACAGCATGGGCGAGCCGTGGAGGCGGCCCTGCTCCAGCATGAGGCGCGAATCCTTGAGCGAGGTCTTCACCTGGCCCTGCTTCGAGTAATCCGCGTGAATCATCTTGGGGCCTTTATCAATCATCGTTTTGGAGGAACACGCGCCGTCCTTGAGCACCTCCAGAAGGGTGTCCATCTCGAGGCCCACCTTCGTGCCGAGCATCAGCCCCTCCGCCAGGGCGAGCCGGTTGCCCGCCAGGATCATGTTGATGACGAGCTTCGTCCGCGCGCCCGAACCCGCCGGCCCCATATGGTAGGCCGCCCGGCTGAAGCCCGCGAAGACGGCGCGGCAGGCGTCGAAATCCTCCGCCTCGCCGCCCGCGATGACCACGAGGTCCTTCTCTACCGCCATCGTGCTCGTCCCGCTCACGGCGGAATCGAGAAAGCGGACCCCCCGCCCGGCCAAATCTTCTGCGAGGCGGACCGAATCCTCCGGCCGCGAGGTCGTCGTGTCGAGAAGATAGAGGCCTTCTTTCGCTCCCTCGGCGATGCCGCCCGCACCGAAAGTGGCCTCTCTCGCGACGTCGCTCGTGGGCAGGGAGGTGATCACGAAGTTCACGCCATCGGCCGCAGCTTCCGGCGTCTCGACGGGGTGGCCGCCTTTTTCGCTTAAGTCGTCCATGCGCGCGGGGTCCACGTCGAAGCCCTGCATCTCGAAACCCGCCTCTCGCATGTTCTTGATGAACGCCTGGCCCATCAGCCCCATGCCCACGATACCCACACGCTGCGACATACTCTTTTCTCCTTTGATGGCGATGAATTTCGCTCCCTTTTAGGGCTTTCCCGCCCTGAGGACAAGCCGCGCGAGTTTCGCCGGGAGCATCTCTCGCCATGAAAACCTCAAAAGTCGCTTTCAGAACCATCCAAAGCCGTTGTATTCTTGGCCCGGGAGCGCATCGGTGCTGGTGTGCCGCCTGGACTTCAAATCCAGTGGACGGGGCTAATCACTTCGTCGGTGGGTTCGACTCCCACGCGTTCCCGCCACTTCCAAAAACATCACACGATGGTCAAACCGCCGTCGAGCACCAGAACCTGGCCCGTCATGAAGGATGAGCGGGGCGTCACCAGGTACTCGATGGCGTCGAGCACCTCATCGACCCGGCCGAACCTGCCCATGGGGGATTTGCGGTAGCGCTCCGCCAGGTTCCCGGGGTCGCCCTCTCCCTGGGATTCCCTGAGCTTCGTCAGCACCGGACCCGCCGCGATGGCGTTGACGCGGATGTTCCAGTCCGCCAGTTCGACGGCCAGCGCGCGCGTGAGGCCCTCGACGCCTCCCTTCACGGCGACGTAGACCACGCGCTCCTTGGCCGGCGTGCGCGCGTAGAAACTCGACATGTTGACGATGGCGCCCCCGCCACGCTTTTTCATCTCCTCCGCCGCGCGCTTCGCGCACAAAATGCCGCCCTTGAGGCCCACGCCCAGCGCCAGGTCGATAGTGGCCTCCTCGACCTCCGCCAGGGGGCCGTTCCCCCGGATGACGGCGCAGTTGATCAGGAAGTCCACGCCGCCGAATCTCGCCACGACCGCGCCGAAGGCATCCTCGACGCCCACCGGATTCGAGATGTCCGCCTTGACGCCGAGAACGGCGCCCCCTGATTCCGCTTCGAGGCTCCGCAGACCCTCCTCGCTCACGTCCAGGGCAGCCACGTTTGCGCCCATGCCCGAAAAGCGGCGCGCGGCGTCCGCGCCGATTCCCCGGGCCGCGCCTGTGATGACGAAAATTTTATCCTTTAGCTCCATGATGGGTTTCCCGCTGTTCGCCGCTCGATGAGGGGAGTAATCCGGCTGTTCACAGCGCCACTATCCCCTCGCCCCCGGAAATGTCGAACCTTGTCCCCAGCTTTTCAGAGAGCGATCTTAGAGTAGATAGAATTTCCGCCGATTTCGGTTCCTCAGGTCCCGGAATCCGGGGGCTGCCGTCCGCTTCGATCAACACGGGCGATACCGCCGCCCCCTCAAGCGCTCCGCCTCTCAGGGTCAGCTTCAGGCAAACCGACTCGCGCGCGGTGGGCAGGAACATCGGGTGGTCGTGATCCAGAACGAAGTTGCCCAAGGCGTAAAAAACGGGCCGCCCCTGATATACCTCGATTCCCTGCACGATGTGGGGGTGATGGCCGACAACGACGTCCACCCCGGATTCAACCGCCGCGTGCGCCACCGCCTGCTGGGAAAGCGTAAGCGTCCGGCTCTGGCTCGCGCCCCAGTGGAACGAGGCCAGAAGGAAATCGACCCTCGGACGCGCGCGCTCGACGTCGGCAACCATCGCCTCTAAATCCTCTTCGTTGACGTAGGGAGGGCCATAGAGCGCATCCTGCCGGATGGGCGCAACGCCCGGCTTTTTAGGTCCCGCTCCCCAGCCCAGGGGGAGTTCCAGCACGTAGGACAAGAACCCGTATCGCACGCCGCCTCGTTCGATGACGGCGGGCGTACGCGCCTCCTGGATGTTCCTGCCCGCTCCCGAATATGCGATTCCGTTTCGCTCGAGCAGTTCCATCGTCTCGACGAACGGCTCGACCCCGTAGTCCATGCAATGGTTGCTGGCGAACGCCAAGGCGTCGAAGCCGCCCTCGAGATACCCCTGAATCATCTCCGGGGCGTGCCGCATCACGATCTTCCCGCTCGCCGGTGCGCCCAGATGCGACATCGAGGCCTCCAGGCCGCCGAAGCGCAGGTCCGCCGCTTTGAGATACGAGGCAACTTTCGAAAATGTGTTCCGAGGCTCGGGGCGGTCGATTTCCATGTCGCCCACCACGACGAGCGTGGACTCTTTATCCGCTAAATCATGCGCTTCACTCGGCAAGGACCACCCCCATTCCTGAGATACCGCACATGCAACCTCTGCTCCATTCAGAGCGGACGCAACATTTTCCCCTCACTCGCGGACGCGCCCCATCTATCAGATGAGAAAGCCTGGGTGAGTTCTTCTATTTTTTGTTCTCTCGATCCAGATATGATAAATAAACCGCCGCGCTGTCCAACTCCCCATTGCCTGCGCGCGCGCCTTCCCTGTACAGCGGTGCGCATGCGTTGCCTACCGGTGTCACGGCGCCGTGCCTCCTGGCCAGCCTGAGACCAAGCCCGATGTCCTTCCGGATGACGTTCAGGGTGCTCCGGGGACGGCGGTACCGGCCCCGCACCATGATGCCGCCGTGGCCATGGAACCCGCTTGAGTCGCCCGCGCGGCTTCTCTTGAGCGTGTCGAACAAAAAATCTTTCCCGAATCCGCTGCGCATTCCCAGCCTTAAGCCCTCGGCGATGACGCAACGCCCCATGGAGGTCATGTAGTTCACGACCACTTTCATCGCAGCCCCCGAGCCGGAAGGTCCGCAGTAAACCTGATCGGACAGCATCGTCTCCAAAAGCGGGGCCACCTTTTCGTAGGCCTTCCTGTTCCCGCCCACGAGAAACAAGCCTTCCCGATTCGCCACATGGTCGCTGTTGCCGCTCACGCTGGCGTCCAGATAGGGTATTCCCTTCTTCCGGCAAAGTTCGGCGTGTTTTTTCGAATCCTCCGGATCCGACGTCGTCGTGTCGAGCACGACATCGGGCGCGGTTTCGGACGCGCAGGCCAGATAACCGTTTTTCCCCCGCGCGGTCTGAAGGGATATCTTCGAATTGGGAACCGAGATGAATACGACATCGGCGGCCTCGGCCACGGCGCGGGGCGATTCCAAGGCCTCTCCCCCCAGGCGCCTGAATTTTCGCATCGCCCCCGCCTGCACGTCGGTTCCCACGAGGCGATGGCCGTCTGCGATGAGATTTTTGGAAAACGCCTGGCCCATGAGGCCCAGGCCGATGAAGCCGATTGTTCTTTTCGTACTTTTCTTTTTGGGCATCTTGCCCCTCCCATCCGGCGATAGTTTGGAAAAGCGCGCAGTACGCGACGCGAGGGATTACTCGCTCACGAGTTCCACTCTGTATCGGTGCTGATCTCCGCGGTAATAGATCTGGGAGAATTCAACAGGCTCTCCGCTTTTGCTGCGCACGAAGGTTTCCACGTACAAGACCGGCGCCAGAACGCCGATGGAAAGATGGTCCGCGACTTCGCTCTCCGCGATTCGCGCCTCGAACGTCTGCTGAATTTTACCCAGCGGGATGTTGAGTCGACTCTTCAGGATGTGGAGCATGCTGCGGGTGCGGATATCTTTTTTCGGGATGTCTTTCGCGAGCTCTCGGGGCAAATAGTTCATCACGTAGCAAAGGGGCATTTCCTCCACCATCCTCAGACGCTCAACCCTGCTCAACTTCTCCCCGTCGTCCAGGCCGAAGAATTTCTTGAGCCGGGCCGATGCGTCCACCTCCTCCGTCGATATGACCCGCATGTTCTCCCCGCCCGCGTTCTCCTCCCAGACGACGCCGGTGAGTTGAATCATTTTGGATTTCACGCCCCCGTGGTTCACGAACGTGCCCTTGCGTCGCTCGCGCGTCACCAGACCTTCTTTCTCCAGTATGGCGAGGGCTTGCCGCAGTGTGACCCGGCTGACGCCGAAATGCTTCGACAGGTCCAGTTCCTTCGGGAGCTTCATGCCCGCGAAGAGTTCCCCGCTTTCGATTTTGCCGCGCAAGAGATTCGCGATCTGGTAGTAGTAGGGGATGAACTCGTTCGAAAACGGTTTTTCCGCGCTCAGCTCCCACATTTTCCCCTCGCTTTCCATCCCCACGAATTTCCACGGGCTTCGAACATCAAGCAAGACGCAAGTTTCACATATCGCAACTTCGTTGGAA
>CAYTSP010000059.1:0-3495 GCA_964440505.1 uncultured Nitrospinaceae bacterium | reverse complement strand
AGGCCGAAGGCGCCGTGGAGCAGAATGAAGGCGACGACGGGAAATCCGAATACCAGGAAGAGCGCCGCGAAGGTGCGTCCCGGCACCCTGTCGGACAGCACCGGCAGGAGGTTCAGGCAGAACAGGATGAAGGTGAGGTTCACCCGCCAGCGCTCGGGCTCGGGATAGAAGCCGTAGATGTACTGCCCGAATCGCTTCGGCACCAGAACCCAGCAGGCGCCCGCAATCCCCCGGCAATCCTTGTTCGACTCTCCCTCCCAGAGCGAGTCGATGAAGGCCCACTGGAACAGCGGCGGCACGACCGTGTAGAGGAGATAGAGCGTAAGCAGCGTGAGCGCCGTGTTGAACGGCGAGGAGAAAAGGTTCGCCCGCATCCAGCCGACGATACCCACCGTCGAGACCGGCGGCGGCGACTGCGGGATATTTTCGGTGCGGTAGAAACTTCCGTCCGGATGATTCGCTATATCGCTCATGGCATCACCTCTCCACCAGCGATATGCGCCTGTTGTACCAGTTCATGTAGAGCGATATCAGAAGGCTGAAGGTGAGATAGACCACCATGCACATGGCGACGATCTCGATGGCCTGGCCGCTCTGGTTCAGCGAGATGCCGCCGAAGACGTTGAACAGATCCGGATAGCCGATGGCGATGCCGAGCGAGGAGTTCTTCGTCAAATTCAGGTACTGGCTCACCAGCGGCGGCACGATGACCCGGAGCGCCTGGGGAATGATGACGAGCCTGAGCGTCGGCCCCGGCCGCACCCCCAGCGAATAGGAGGCCTCCTGCTGACCCTTCGAGACGGCGAGAATGCCCGCGCGCACGATCTCGGCGATGAACGAAGAAGTGTAGACCGTGAGCGCGGCCAGCGCGGAGAACAGCTCTATCTGGATTCCCAGACCGCCCGTGAAGCGGAACCGGCCCAGTTCCGCGTATTCCCAGGTGAGCGGAAAACCCGCCGCGGCCGAGACGAGCAGCGGCACGCCTGTCAGGACGCCGAGCGAGGCCCAGAAAACGGGGAACTGCTCCCCGGTCGCGTCCTGTCGCTTGCGCGCCCATTTCTTGAGATAGATGATCGCCGCGACCGCGGCGAAGACCGATATCACGACCGCCAGGAAGCCCGGTTGCGGGAGCGGTTTGGGAATCGTGAGGCCTCGGTTATGGATATAGACCGTGTCGAAAATCGGTATCGCCCGGCGCACCAGGGGGAGCGACTGAAAGACGGCGAAGTGCCAGAACAGGAACTGCAGCAACAGCGGCACGTTGCGCACCGACTCGATGTAGACCCCCACCAGACGCGAGACCAGCCAGTTGTTCGAGAGCCTGAGCACGCCGAGAATGAAGCCCAGAATCGTCGCAAGCACGATCCCCAGGGCGGAGATGAGGAACGTGTTGAGCAGGCCGACGATGAATACCGCGCCGTGGGTCGAGCCCGCCTCGACGGAATAGGGAATGAGCGTGAGGGGAATCTCGAAACCCGCCGGGTTGAAGAGGAAATCGAAACCCGTCTTGATGTTTCGTTTTTCGAGATTGATCAGCGTGTTGTGGACGAGGTAAACGCCGAGGCCGACGAGGGCCAGCACGAAGGCGACCTGGAATGCGATCGCCCGGATTTTCGGGTCGTACCACCAACTGGCGGCGCCCTGGCGTCCTCCGCCTGCTTGAGAGTCTACCGCCATATCGAGCCCCCGGAGTGCGACTTCTCGCCTTCGCGGTATCTTCGGATCTGGAACGCGCCGCCCGGCCCCGGGGATACCCCCGGAGCCGGTGCGGATTCGCGTTATCGGTCAGGACATCTTAGCGGAACGGAGGCGAATAGAGAATTCCCCCTTTCGTCCAGAGCTGGTTGTAGCCGCGCGCGAGGCCGATGGCCGTCTTGGGGCCGATGTGGCGCTCGTAGATCTCCGAGTAGTTGCCCACGCCCTTGATGACGTTGTAGGCCCAGTCCTTCGGGAGGCCGAGCATGCTGCCGAAATCGCCCTCCTGGCCGAGCATGCGCTTGATCTCGGGATTGTTCGATTTCTTCATGGCGTCGACGTTCTTGGACGTGATGCCGAGTTCCTCGGCGACGATGAGCGCGTTGCGCACCCAGCGGGCGATGTCGCCCCACACGTTGTCGCCGTGGCGCACGACGGGGCCGAGGGGCTCTTTCGAGATGATTTCGGGCAGAATCACATGATCGGCCGGGTTCTTCAGCACGGAGCGCTGGGCCGCGAGGCCGGAGCGGTCCGTCGTGTAGGCGTCGCAGCGGTTGGCGGCGTAGTTCTGGCGCGCCTCGGCCGCGTCCTCGACGACGACCGACTTGAACTTCATCTTGTTGCTGCGGAAGAAGTCGGCCAGATTGAGCTCGGTCGTGGTTCCCGTCTGGATGCAGACCGAAGCGCCGCCGAGTTCCTTGGCGCTCTTGACGCCGAGGGCCTTGCGGGTGATGAAGCCCTGCCCGTCGTAGTACAGCACGCCCACGAACTCGAAGCCCAGGTTCACGTCGCGCTTGAAGGTCCAGGTCGTGTTGCGCGAGAGGACGTCGATCTCACCCGATTGAAGCGCCGGAAAGCGCGTCTTGCCCGTCAGCGGCTTGTAGGTCACCTTGTCGGGATCCCCGAAAATCGCAGCGCTGATGCCGCGGCAGTAATCGACGTCGAAACCCCTCCAGACGCCCTTGTCGTCCGGAGCGGAGAAGCCCGTGAGGCCGGTGTTGACGCCGCAAATGAGATTGCCGCGTTTCTTCACCGTCTCCAGCGTCGGGCTGGCGGCGAACGCGGCGCTTGCGATTACCGCCACGGCGGCAAACGCGCAAAGTGCGGTGAACAGGTGCTTTTTCATCACAACTTCCCTCCTCGTGGGCCCTCGCGGGCGCAAAGAAAATAAAGAAACATCCCCGGATGTGTTCGTATGGCACTGCGTAAGTCAAAAATACCACGATGGGGACGTTCTCACAACTTTTTTTCCAAATCTTAAGGGTTGGAAACGGGGGATTTTTCAGAAACGGCGGGGAAAGATGAGCGAAAAGCACACCGGCGGGGTTTCCACCGGCACATCAGGCATCGTTGCCGGGCGCTCAGGCAGATGGGCGAAGCCGGATACCCAGAGCGCGCATGACCTTGAGAACGGTGGCGAACTCGGGATTCCCGCCGGGCGAGAGCGCCTTGTAGAGGCTTTCCCTGCCCAGACCCGTCTCGGCGGCGACCTTCGTCATGCCCCTGGCCCTCGCGGTGCCGGTCCGCTTCCGGAGCGGACCGGCCAACGCAGCCGCGATGAGGGCCGGGTCGCCGTCTTCGAAAGCCGCTTCGAGGTAGAGCGCGATATCTTCTTTCGTCTTGAGGTGATCCGCCGCGTCCCACGGCCTGGTTTGATTTGTCATTTCGCTTTCTCCCATCCTTTTCGCAGACGAAGACGGGATGCTACCACAAATCCCTCCTCAAGGGGGTTGTTGAAAAACCCTTCTTTGGCCGGGGTTGCGGTTGTAGGGACAACCCCTCCTCGGGGTTGTCCTGCCC
>CAYTSP010000058.1:0-5117 GCA_964440505.1 uncultured Nitrospinaceae bacterium | reverse complement strand
CCCCTACCCCCCCTTGTCAGGGGGGTATAAAAAGGCAATTTCCCCCCGCCGGGTGGAGGGGCCTTGCTCTTGCCCGTTTGATGGGGGGTTGTTTTTTCTTGCCCCCCTGACAAGGGGGGGTTGCCTTTATGGGGTTTCCCTCCCCAAGGGGTTGCCTTTGCCCTGTCAGGGGGCTTTTTCAACAGCCCCCCTTCAGGCGGTTGAAGAAATAGCCCGCGCAAAGGCCCAGGACCACCCAGAAGGCGGCCGAGGCCATGAGCGCCGTGAGGATGAACCTCTCGAGGAGCGCCTGGGGAACCAGTCCGCCGCCTGCTTCGGGATGAGGGGCACCGATGACGTGCGGCAAGACGATGAGGACGACGCCCAGCGCCTTGAAGACCGCTCCCGGCTTGAAGGCCAGGAGAGCCAGGCCCGCCGCCGTGGCCGCGACCGTGAGAATCCACCAGAGCTGCCTGTGCGGCAGGGAGGCCGCGTCGACGCCGGGGAGTTCGGGCGGCAATCCGATAGCGGGCGCGAGCGAGAAGACGATGAATCCGCCCACCCCCCAGAGGATCCCGCGCCGCCAGTCCACGTCTCCGTGAAGGGCGAAACAACCGACGAGCAAGAGCGCGAAGCCGACGCCCGAGACGACGTTCGAGACCAGGGTAAGCGCCAAGCGCGAGAAGTCCCCTCCCTCTTCCGCTTGGTCCTCATGGGTCTGAGGGATGGGGACGGGTTCCCGCCGTTCGTATTTTTCGGCTTCGTATATCAGGGGGATGACTTGAAGCGACTGGACCGCGGTGGCGAAAAGCCCCGCGATTACGCCCGAGACGACGGCCGCGAAAAAGATTCTCTGGAACATGCTTGTCCCCCGGATTGCCCGTCAAAAGCAGGGCGCGGCCTTCGGCCTTTCTACTTCATCTCCATCATCTCGACCACGACGCCGTCAGGGCCTTCCACGTAGGCGAACCAGAGCTCATCCGCCTCGCCTTCGGCGATGACGTTTCCGCCGTTCGCGCGGACCTCGGCGACGGCGTCGGCCAGCTTGCCCTCCACGCAGTACGCATAGTGATCGATGCTGTAGCGCGGCCAGCCGCCCGGTCCATCTGCCAATTCCTCGCCGTCGCGCTTGCCGCGAATGATGATGCTCGCGCCCTGAACGTCGAGATAGACCTGCGGCGCGCCGCCCCTGTCGATCCGGTTGGTCTCGGTCGCTCCGAAAACGTTCACGTAGAAGGCCACCGCCTCGTCCACGTCCGTGTGCACGCAATGAATATGATCGAACGTCAGTTTCATTTCTTCTTTTCTCCTTTAGGGTATGGACTGAAAAAGCCTGTGCGCTTCGTTTTACCTCAAACCGCCGGGTCCACCCAGTTGAGTTCGAGCAGGTTGCCGTCGGGGTCCTTGAAAAAAATCGTCTTTCTCTCGGGCACGCGGGATAGGATATCGGAGAGCAATTCGACGCCCGCATCGCGCAGGTGCGCCACGGACGCCTCCATGTCCTTCACCCAGAAGGTGAGGTAGCGAAACCCGGCCATCGAATCCGCGAGCGCATCCGTGGAGCCCGGCGCATCCGGGAATTCGAGCAGCTTGATGAGCACCTCGCCCGATTTCAGGGCGTGGAGCTTCACGCCGCCTTTGGCGAAGCCCGCCGCGCGCACGAAATCGCCCGGCACCTCGATGACCGCCGCCTCTTCGAGGCCAAGCACTTCGGTGTAGAACTTCTTCATCGCGGCGATATTTCTCGTGGAAAGCCCCACGTCCACGCCGCCGCGCGTCGTCTCGAACATATCCCCCTCCTCACAGGCGCACCCCGAACAGGAGCCGACCCCCTCTTCCCGATTGCGCGAATTGAGCAATGAAGATACATTATTTCCCCATAAAGAGAAAATCTACCGGAAGGCGGGCGCCGCTCGAACGGGGACGATCCACGAGCGGTCGCTCGCAGCGCCGGGCGGTTTTATCGCGTACGGCGCGTGGAGAACGGGACCAGGTATGCGCAAGGCGGACTTGATAACGGGCATCGCTTTTCTCGTGTTCACCATCGTCTCATTCACGTATCTCATCCCCTACCAGATCGTCTCCTCCATTCCCATCGACGAGTCCACGCCCGCCGTCCTGCGGCCCGAGTTCTTCCCGCAGCTCACCATGGCGCTCTTCGCCGTGACCTGCGTGCTGATGATGGGCGCGGCGCTCAAGAACTTCTCGGGCGAGCGGCTATGGGACGACGCGAAAGGCTCGCTCACCCGGGTCTGCTCCGTCCTCATCCTCACGCTCCTGTACGTGCAGGCGCTCAAGCTCCTGGGGTTCGCATACACCTCGCCCTTTTTCATGGCGGCCATCATCTACATGCTCGGAATCAGGGACTGGCGCCTGCTCGTTTCGACCGCCATCCTGTTCCCGCTGTTCCTGACGTATTTCTTCTGGTACAGCTTCCAGGTCATTTTGCCCGAGGGGAGCCTGTTCCCGTGATCGATCAAATCATCGAGGGCATCTCGATCGCGCTCACGTTCGAGGCGCTGGGCATGGTGGCGATCGGCGTATTCGCGGGCATCACCGTGGGCGCGATTCCAGGCCTCACCGGCGTGATGGCGACGGCGATTCTCGTGCCGTTTTCCTTCTTCATGGCGCCCACGCTGGGCATCCCCTTCCTGCTGGGCGTTCACAAGGGCGCGCTCTTCGGCGGCTCGATTCCGGCGATCCTCGTGAACACGCCCGGCACGCCGCCCGCGGCGGCCACGTGTCTGGACGGGTACCCTCTCGCCCAGAAGGGCGAGGCGAAAAGCGCGATCCAGATGTCGCTCTACTCCTCCACCCTGGGCGATACGTTCAGCGACATCGCGCTCATCGTCGCGGCCATCCCGCTCGCGGCGATGGCGCTCAAGTTCGGACCGGCGGATTTCTTCGGCCTGCTCGTCATGGGCCTCACCGTCATATCGAGCGTCACCGGCGCATCCGTTTCCAAGGGCATCCTCTCCGCCCTCATCGGGCTGATGTTCGGCCTCGTGGGGCTCGACGCCATCTCGGGGGCGGAGCGGTTTACCTTCAGCCTGCCCACGCTCGAGGGCGGCATCGGCCTCGTGCCCCTCCTCATCGGACTGTTCGCGGTGAGCGAGGTACTCATCCAGGCGGAGAAGAAGATATCGCAACTCGCCGAAAAGCCGCCGACATCTCACTTGAGGGGCGGGCGCTCGCTCAAGATGGAGGAGTTCACGGCGTCGGGCCGGACGATCTTCCGCTCCTCCATCATCGGGACCATCGTCGGCGCGATTCCGGGGACGGGTTCTTCCATCGCGACTTTCATCGGCTACGGCGCGGCAAAGCGGGCTTCCAAGAAACCCGAGGAATTCGGCAAAGGCAGCTATGAGGGCGTGGCGGCGGCGGAGGCGGCCAACAGCGCCGTGGCAGGGGCGGACCTCATCCCCACCCTCACGCTGGGCATCCCCGGCGGGGGGACGGCGGCCATTTTGATGGGGGCGTTCATCGCGCAGGGCTTGAGGCCCGGGCCTTCGCTGTTCGAGGAAAACGCCACGACGATGTACGCCATATTCGCCCTGCTCCTGATCGGAAACCCCATCATGCTCATCCAGGGCTGGCTGCTCACCGGCATATTCGCCTGGGTGGTCACCATCCGGCAGTCGCTGCTGCTGCCCTGCATCATCATGTTCTGCGTGGTGGGAGGGTACATCTTCCAGAACAACCTGGGCGACGTGGAGCTTTCCCTCATCGCGGGCGTGTTCGGCTATCTGCTCAGGAAGATGAACTATCCGCTCGCTCCGCTGGTCATCGCCTACATCATCACGCCGATGGCGGAGCGCTCCTTCAAACAGGCGCTTCTGCTCTCGCAAGGCGATTACTCGGTGTTCTTCACGCGCCCGATTTCGCTGTTCTTCATTCTCTTGGCCGCACTGATTCTCTTCATGAGCATCTGGAAGCGTCCCTGGGCGACGCCCGGGGGCGAATAGATGCCAACCCTGAAAGGAGACCGGACATGAAAATCACGAAAATGCTCCCGGCAGGACTCGCGCTTGCGCTCGCACTCGTTTTCCTCGCGAGCGCGGCGCCGGCGGACGCCGCCAGAAAGTTTCCCTGGAAGCCCATCCGCGTCATCGTGGCCCTGGGCGCGGGCGGCTCGCACGACATGAACTCCCGCGCCGTGGCGAGCGTGGCCAACGATTACTTCGGCCAGCCGATGATCGTGCAGCTCATGCCGGGCGGCGGCGGAAAGATCGGGATGACGGCGCTCAAGCGCGCGAAGCCCGACGGCCACACCATCATGCTGGCTTCCGCCTCCCATCTCACCATCGGCCCGCACGTGCGCAACATGGGCTACCACCCGCTCAAAGATTTCGTGCCCATATTCATGATCAACAAGGCGGACTACATGATGGTCTCCCCGGCGTCGAAGCCCTGGAAGAATTTCAAGGAATTCGCCGCGGCGGCCAGGAAAAACCCCGGCAAGGTGAGCTACGGCTCCTCGGGCATCTACGGGACGGGGCACCTCATGATCCTCAAGATCATGGCCGACACGGGCATCAAGCTGAACCACATTCCCTTCAAGGGCGGCGGCCCCGCCTTCCGCGCCATGCTCGGCGGCCATGTGGACAGCGCGGGCGCGCTTCCCGCCACGGGCGGCACGCTGGGACGCTACAGGCGCGGGCAGTTGAACATCCTGGGCGTCTGCTCCGAGAAGCGCGTGAAGTTGTTCCCGAAAGTCCCGACGATGAAGGAAAACGGGGTGGACTTCATACTGGCTTCGAAACGCTTCTACATCGCGCCGAAGGGAATCCCCCAGGACCGCGTCGACTTTCTGGTGGAAGGTTTCAAGAAGCTGCTCAAGAACAAATCCTACCTCAGGCTTATCAGCAAAATGGGCGAAGTGCCCACGCCGCTCTACGGCGATGCGCTCAAGAAAGACCTCGCGGACGAGTACAATCGTTTCGGGAAGATTTTCGCCAGCATCGGCGTGAAGAAGAAATAGACTTCACCGGTAATCACCGCCGGGGTCTCGCGCGAGGCCCTGGCGGTTTCGCCGTGACACCCTTCGATACACGGATTCAGGGGCCATTCGCGATGGGCTGTTGAAAAAGCCCCTCTGAGGAGGGGAATTAGGGGGGTGTATGTCGGACATATATGTC
>CAYTSP010000057.1:0-4706 GCA_964440505.1 uncultured Nitrospinaceae bacterium | reverse complement strand
GTCTACGTGAAGTGGGGCCAGAGCGAAGCGCTGCCGAGCAGCGACACGCTCCGGATGCCGCTCGATGAGTTGCGCTCCGACAGGTTCCTCATCGGCTCGGCGGAGGACGTGGCCGAGGACATCAGGCGCCACCGCGACGAGCTGGGTGTGGACCACATGGCGTTTCGCGTGCAGTGGCCGGGGATGCCGCAGGAACTCGTCCTGAGGACGCTCGAGCGCTTCGCCGAAGAGGTGATGCCCGAGTTCGTCTAGACTGCAGTGCGATTTTCTCCAAGCGGTTGTCTGCAAGAGGAGGACGCCATGCCGAATGAGGAATCCGCTTCCTCCGGACCCCCGGATATACACGAATTCTTCGCCGAGGACCCGGTGGCGGCGGACCGCGCCTTTTTCGGACGAGAATCCTGTCTCGATAGGCGCGGCTTTCTGCGGGGCGCCGGACTTGCCGCCATGGCGGCGATGGTGGGTGCTGTGATCCCGTTTCACCGCAACATGCCGTCGGGACTCATTCCGGCGGCTTTCGCCGACGAGAAGATGCTGGTCGGCAAAGACGGCCTGACGCTGCTGAACGAGCGGCCGCTCAACGCCGAAACACCGCAGCACCTGCTCGACGACCCGGTCACCCCGACATCCCGCCACTTCATTCGCAACAACGGCGTTCCGCCCCCGGAAGCGTCGGCGGATTCCTGGACCCTCACCGTCGATGGTCTCGTGGAGCGCCCCATGACCTTGTCGATCGCCGAGCTTCGCTCGAGGTTCGAAGTCGTCACGATGGCCCTCGTTATCGAATGCGGGGGCAACGGGCGGGCCTTTTTCAAGCCGCCGGTAAAGGGCGCCCAGTGGACCCACGGGGCGGTCGCCTGCTCAAAGTGGACGGGCGTGCGGCTCAAGGACGTGCTGGCGGCGGCCGGCGTGCGGCCCGGCGTCGTTTACACCGCCCACGTCGGCGCAGACGGGGACCTCTCCGGGAAGCCCGGCGAGCTGCCCATCTCGCGCGGCGTGCCGATCGCCAAGGCGATGACGGAGGGCGTGCTCATCGCCTTCGGCCAGAATGGCGGCCCCATTCACCCGATGAACGGGGCGCCGCTGCGGCTCGTCGTTCCCGGATGGCCGGGGTCTTGCTCGCAGAAATGGCTCCGGCGCATCTACCTCCGCGACGTCGTGCACGACGGCCCCAGGATGACGGGGACTTCCTACCGCGTGCCGCGGTACAAGATTGAGCCGGGCGAGAAGGTCGAGGCGAAGGATTTCGTCATCATCGAGCGGATGCCCGTCAAATCGCTGATCACGCACCCCGCGAACGGGGCGGCAACTGGGCGCGCCGTCCAAGTGCGCGGTCATGCCTGGTCGGGAGACCGGACGGTCGCCTCGGTCGAACTCTCCCATGACTTCGGCGCGACCTGGAAGCCGGCTGCGCTGGACGCCCCCGTGAACGGCGGCGCCTGGCAAAACTTCCGCGCCAATATCAGATTCCCGGAAGCCGGGTACTACGAGGTCTGGGCGCGGGCGACCGACAGCGCGGGAGTGATGCAGCCTCACGCCATCGACTGGAACCCGAAGGGGTACCTCAACAACACGATGCACCGCGTAGCGCTTCGGGTGTCATGAAGAGGTGATGCCCGGGTTCAAGTTTCAGACAATTCCTTCAGCACGTCCTTGAGCGCCGCCTTGTCCTCCATGCCGAGACCCGGCAGGTCGGGAAAGCCGACGCAGCCGTCTTCCACCGCCACGCTGTCGGCGAAGCCGTTGAAGGGCTTGAACACGTCGGGGTAGGACTCGCTGCCTCCCAGACCCAGACCCCCTGCGATGTTGAGCGAGAGCTGGTGTCCGCCGTGGGGGACGAACGAGCGGGACGACCACCCGTGCGCCTCCGCCATATCGAGCGTTCTCAGATACTCCACCAGGCCGTAGCTCAGCGCGCAGTCGAACTGCAGGATGTCCACGCCCGGCCGCATCCCCCCGTAGCGGATCAGGTTTCTCGCGTCCTGGGTGGAGAAGAGGTTCTCTCCCGTCGCCATGGGGTTGTCGTAGTGCTTGGCGAGTTCGGCCTGCAGCGCGTAATCGAGCGGGTCGCCCGCCTCCTCGTACCAATGCAGATCGTAGGGCGCCAGCGCCTCCGCGTAGGCGACGGCGGTTTCCAGATCGAATTTCCCGTTGGCGTCCACCGCCAGGTTCCGCCCTTCGCCCACGACTTCGAGCACCGCCTCGATTCTCCTGATGTCATCATCGAGCGATTCGCCGCCAATCTTCATCTTCACCGTGGTGTAGCCGCGATCGAGATAGCTCCTCATCTCGTTCTGGAGGGCTTTCAGGTCCTTGCCCGGATAGTAATAGCCCCCGGCGGCGTAGACGGATACCTTTTCATCGCACTGCCCGCCGCGATAGGTATCCGCCAGATGGCGATAAAGCGGTTTTTCCTCGATCTTGGCCACCATGTCCCACACGGCCATGTCGATGATGCCCACGGCGACGGAGCGGTCGCCGTGCCCGCCGGGTTTTTCGTTCTTCATCATGCAGTCCCAGATTTTAGAAGGGTCGAAGTTCGAGCCTTCCTCGTTTAGCAGGGTTTCGGGTTCCGCTTCCTTGAGCCTGGGAATGAAGCGTTCGCGCAAAAGCCCCTGCTGGGCGTAGCGCCCGTTCGAGTTGAAGCCGAAACCGACGACCCGCCTCCCCTCGCGCACGACGTCCGTGACGAGGGCGGCGACGCTCACCGTCATCAGGGAAAAATCGATGAACGCGTTTCTCAGGTCCGATTGTATGGGAACCACCGTCTCGCGGATGTCGATGATCTTCAAGATTCTCTCCCGTTTCGATTTAGTGTTGCGCTTCTTGTGAACGCGGGGATTCTACAGCTTTTTCCGGAAAAAGTTGAAGGGAGCCGTGTGCCGCCGGGAGGGAGAAAAGACAACCATTCATGAACGAGGAAAGAATGTGTAACAAAATCACAACAAAATTCAGGTATGATGGTTCTCGAAAGACGGATGCGTTGTGGTTCTGGCGATTTTGTTCGTCGGGCCGATGAAACTTACCAGGCGGGAGAGAGATGAACCAACCTGAAGGGCGCCTGGGCGCCGAGTGGATAGATGGGGGCGTGCGGTTTTCCCTTTTCTCCGAAAACGCGGAGGGGGTCGAGCTTTGTCTGTTCGAGTCGGATGACCTCGGCAGGGAGACGGCGCGTGTTCCTCTCGCTCGGGAGGGCGACATCTGGCGCGCAGAGGTGGAAGGCCTCGAAGCGGGCCGGCCCTACGGGTTCCGCGTCCACGGCCCCTATGCGCCCGCGCAGGGGCATCGCTTCAACGGTTACAAGGTGCTGCTGGATCCTTATGCGAGGGCGATTGCGGGCGACGTTCACTGGTGCGAGGAGATGTACGGCTACAGGGGCGGCGACATCCACCATTCTGATGCAAGAGACAACGCCCATGCGGTGCCCAAGAGCGTGCTCGTGGATTCTTCCTTCGACTGGGAGGATGTCTCCCCGCCCGGGACGTCCTGGTCCGAGACCGTTATCTACGAGTTGCACGTAAAAGGCTTCACCATGCGGCATCCCGACGTGCCCGAAGAGCTCCGGGGCACCTACTCGGGCCTGGCCCACCCGGCCGTGGTCGAATACATCAAGGACCTTGGCGTGACGGCCATAGAGCTTCTGCCCGTTCACCACCGGGTATCCGATCATCGTCTCCGGAAGTTGGGGCTTTCCAATTATTGGGGGTACGCGACGATAGGCTTTTTTGCGCCCGATGCGCGCTTTTCCAGCCGAGGGGAGGGGGGCGGGCAGGTCGATGAGTTCAAGGAGATGGTGAAGGCCTATCACCGTGCGGGGATCGAGGTGATTCTCGACGTGGTCTACAACCACACCGGAGAGGGGGATTTCAGGGGCCCGCACCTCTCTTTTCGCGGGCTCGACAACCGGGTCTATTACCGCGTGGACCCCAGGGACAAGAGCCGCTACCTCGACACCACAGGCTGCGGCAACTCGCTGAACGCCTCGCATCCGGCGGTCCTGCGCTTCATCGTGGACAGCCTTCGCTGCTGGGCGGAAGAGTTCCACGTCGACGGCTTCCGGTTCGACCTCGCTCCCTCCCTCGCGCGGACCGGGAGGGGTTTCGACCCCGAATCCGCGTTTTTCAGGGCGATTGCGGACGACCCGGTGCTCTCGAAGCGCAAGCTCATCGCCGAACCCTGGGATCTGGGTGAGGAGGGCTATCAACTCGGGAATTTCCCCGAGGGCTGGGCGGAGTGGAACGGGGAGTACCGCGACGCGGCGCGCCGGTTCTGGCGCGCGGATTTCAACCAGGCGGCGGAGTTCGCCACGCGCATGACGGGGAGCAGCGACGTTTTCGAGGCCGGCGGGCGCTCGCCCCAGGCGAGTCTGAACTACGTCGCCTGCCACGACGGGCTCACGCTCGAGGACCTGGTGAGCTTTCAGCACAAGCACAACGAGGCGAACGGGGAGGGCAACAAAGACGGTGCGGAGGAGAACCATAGCTGGAACGGCGGGGTGGAAGGCCCGACGGACGACCCCTTCGTATCGACCATGCGCGCGCGCCGCGAGAAGAATCTGCTCGCGAGCCTGTTCCTCTCCCAGGGCGTGCCGATGCTCCAGGCGGGAGACGAGTTCGGCCGCACGCAATCGGGAAACAACAACGCCTATTGCCAGGACAACGAGACCTCCTGGGTGGATTGGAATCTGGCGGAGAAAAACGGAAATC
>CAYTSP010000056.1:0-2515 GCA_964440505.1 uncultured Nitrospinaceae bacterium | reverse complement strand
GGGTAGGGGGGGTTGCCTTTACCCTGTTATCAGGACTTTTTCAACAAACCCACGACGAGATGCGTTTCCCCATGCTCTCGACTCGGGTCGAAAGATCAGCCCCTCATATTGACACCCCATGCGCCATCCCCTAGCTTGGGGCGCTTTTACGGGGGCGGAAGAATCGCCGCGCCATGTTCAATATTTACAAGGAACTTGAGTTGATACTCGACAAGTTTCGTCTGGACGAAAAAGTAGCCCTGGTGACGGGCGCGGGCACGGGCCTGGGCGCAGCGATGGCGCTGGGTCTGGCGGAAGCGGGTGCTGCCGTGGCGGCTCTCGGCAGGCGGGAGAATCTGGTGGATGAGACGGCCCGCCGAATCGAGGAGATCGGACGCCGCGCGCTCGCCATCGGGGCGGACGTGACGGAGGCGGACGAGGTGACCCGCGCCGTCGAGCAAACGGAAGAAGCGCTCGGCGGGGTGGACGTTCTCGTGAACGGAGCGGGCGTGATCAACGCCGACCCGAGCGTAGACGTGAGGCCTGAGGATTTCCGCTTCGTCCTCGACGTGAACCTGACGGGCGCTTTTCTCTGTGCACAGGCCGCAGGTAAAGGGATGCTCGCGCGGGGTTCCGGCAGCATCGTGAACATCGGCACGTTTCTCGGCGAGCGGGGGCACAGGCCGGCGCGCGCGGCCTATAACGCGAGCAAATACGGCGTGGTGGGCATGACGAAGGCGCTCGCCGCCGAGTGGGGCGGGCGGGGCGTTCGCGTGAACTGCATCTGCCCGGGCGTGCACCGCACGCCCATGCTCGCGCCCGCGCTTGCAGACCCTAAAGTGGAAGAGGGATTAAACGAGAGGACGATGCTCGGCCGCGTGGGCGAGCCCGAGGACATCGTGGGCCTTGCGGTTTTTCTGGCTTCCGACGCATCGGCCTACATCACGGGCGAGAGCATATTCGAAGACGGGGGAGGGTGGCTGTAAGGCCCGGTAAAAAAGATGGCGGATGGCGCTCGTCGGCGAGGCGGAGGCTTCCACCGGGGCGTGGCCGCCATGGATACGGAGAGAGAGAATGCCGGAATTACAAGCGATCATTTTTGATTTCGACGGCACCATCGCGGACAGCGAACCGCTCCACCTAGCGGCGTTCCAGGGGGTGCTGTCGGAGGAGCTGGACCTGGATTTGACGGAAGAGGAATACGCCGAGCGCTACCTCGCGTTCGACGACAGGCTTCTGTTCACGCACGTACTGAACGACCGCGGCGTGGCCGTCGAGGCCGACCGCTTCGAGCAGCTTCTGGAGCTGAAAGAGGCGCGCTACCAGGAAATCGCATTGGCGCCGCAGATTCTGCCCGGAGCGTCGGAGATGATTCGCGCGGCGTCCGCGCACTGGCCCCTCGCGATTGCGAGCGGCGCCCTGGGCCACGAGGTGCGGCCCGTGCTGGAGCGGGTGGGCCTGATCGATTGTTTCCCGGTCATCGTGACGGCGGAGATGGTGAGCCGCGGAAAGCCGGACCCCGAGAGTTTCCTGACGGCGCTTGCGCGCATCAACGAGGGTTTTGGCAACCCGATTCCGGGGGCTTCGTGCCTCGTGGTGGAGGATTCCGTCGCGGGCGTGCGCTCGGGCAACGCCGCCGGCATGAGGACGCTCGCGGTGACGACGAGCTACCCCGCCGAGAAGCTCACCGAGGCCGACCGCGTGGTGGACTCGCTGGAGGAGACGGTGGACCCGGGCGGTCTGGCCGCCTGGTTCGCCGCCCTGCCGCCCGCCTCCTCCCCGAGTGGATAGGAGAGGGAGATGGCCATACTAAAGGTCGCCCGCATGGGCCATCCCGTCCTGCGCGGGAAGGCGCGCGAGATTGCGCCTGAAGAACTCGGGAACCCTGCACTCGCCGCCTTCATCGATGACCTGATCGAGACGATGCAGGAATACGCGGGCGTGGGACTCGCCGCCCCGCAGGTGCACGAGGGGCTGCGGCTGTTCGTGATGCAGACCGACCCCGACGATGAGGCGACGCTGCGCGTGGTCGTGAACCCGAGGCTCACGCCGCTTGGCGAGGAAGGCTGGGAGGACTGGGAGGGGTGCCTCAGCATCCCCGACATTCATGGCCGCGTGCCGCGCAACGACCGCGTGCGCCTTGAGGCGCAGGACCTGGAGGGACGCGCCTGGGCGGAGGAACTCGAAGGCTTCGCCGCGCGCGTGTGCCAGCATGAATACGATCATCTCGACGGATTGATATTCTTCGACAGGATGCGGGATTTCTCGACGCTCTGCTTCGGCGAGGAATACCGCAGGTATCACGCCCCCCGGCCCAAGGCGGAGTGAGGGGTTAAACCCGGCAGAGCCGGGGTTTTTCCACAGTTCGCGAACCGCCCGCTTTCTCGGACAAGGGCCGTTCTCGAACGGCCCACTACAATCGAGATTACACACCGTCATTCCGGCGCATGCCGGAATCCAGGGACTTTGCATTTTGTTCTTTAGCTGTCATTCCCGGCGAATGAAAGAGGAGATGGAATGCCTCGGATTATCCACC
>CAYTSP010000055.1:0-5188 GCA_964440505.1 uncultured Nitrospinaceae bacterium | reverse complement strand
GCCAGCGAGGGCCAGGGGCTGATTTCCTCGTTCTCGCGCAGGCAGTAGGCGAACTTGCTGGGGCTGCCGAAGGTGCTCATGTCCACCACGCCGGGAATCCCCCCGCCCAGGTTCAGGAGCATGAGCCTGAGCGCGCGGCCGATGGTCGCGTTGGCCCTGAAACCCGGCCCCAGGCAGCCCGTGCCGCCGTGTACGCCGATTTCGCGGGGGTAGGGGCCGTTCATGACGATGAGGGGACCGGCGGGGTTCATCGTCGCCTGGATGCCGTTCATGTTGAAGTTTGGGTCCAGAATGCAGGAGAGCGCGCATAACAGCGCGGGGAAGTATCCGGGCTTACAGCCCGCCATGACGGCGTGGAGCGCGACGGCCTCCACCGTCGCGGGGTGGTTCGCCGGCGGCACATGGCCGATGAGCGCATCGGGCGGGTGGTTCGCGAGCATTGTGGCTAAGCGCTCTTCTGTCGGGATCACGACGGGCAGGCCGTCGGACCAGGGCTGCGCGAAGAAATGCTCGACCGGGTCGGGAGCGTCCGCCATTTGCTTGAGCCTATGCCCTTTCGGCGATGGCGCGGGCGCGCGCGAGCACGTTATCGGCGTGCTTGACCATGGCGATATCGATCATCTTCCCCTGGAAGGAGACGGCGCCCAGCCCTTGCGCCTCGCCCTCGCGGTAGGCTTCGGCCATCTCGGTGTAGTAGGAGATTTCTTCCTCGCTCGGGGAGTAGACGTCGTTGAAAATCGGCACCTGTCTGGGATGGATGGCCGCCTTGCCGGTGTAGCCGAGTTTTTTGGCGAACTCCGCGTCCGCCCGGCATCCGTCGTCGTCCTTGAGGCGCATGTAGACGCCGTCGGTGGGGTGGGGCAGGCGGGCGGCGCGCGCCTCGACGAGCACCTTGCTGCGCGTGTAGAGGAGCGTCGTGCCGTCTTCCGTCCAGGTGGCCCCCAGGCTGCGGCAGAGATCCGCATCCTCGGCGCTTCCGAGGTTCACGCCCACCACGCGATCCGCCGCCTTGCAGATGTCGTAGCAATGCACGACGCCCGAGGCGCTCTCGATCTGCGCGATGATGCCGACCCCGCCTTCTTCCAGGCCGCGCTCGCGTTCGTATTTTGTCAAAAGCGCATCCGCGGTTCTCACGTCCGCAGCACTCTCAGGCTTGGGGAGGAAGATGCCGTCGAGCCCTTCGCTCATGATGGCGTCGATGTCCTCTTCGAGCATGCCCGATTCCACGTCGTTCACGCGCACGAGGATGGTGGAGGGGCCGCCGGGCGCGCCGCTCGTCTCCGCGATGCCTGAGCGCACGAGTTCGCGCGCCGCTTCCTTCATCTGGGGGGCGACGGAATCTTCCAGATCGAACAGGGCGGCGTCCGCCTCGATGGTGGGGCCTTTCCCCACCATCTTCTCGCTCGAACCGGGGATGAAGAGCATGGAGCGCAAGGGGGTGTCGATGTCTGGTCTGGCCATGGGATTTCCTACTCCTTGTGTCTTGGTCGCTTGCCGGAAGCAAAGGAAAGAATGTATCAGGATTTTCCGTATTCAGTATTCCAAAAGGGAAAAGTCCATGTTCTCGAGCGCGTCGCGGACGTCTGAGACGAACCTGCCGGCCGCCATGCCGTCGTTCACGCGGTGATCGAAGGTGATTGCCAGAATCATGACGGGCCGCACCGAGACCGCGCCGCCGGGGAGCGCAACCGGGCGCTGCGCGATGGCCCCCGTGCCAATGATGGCCACCTCGGACGGGTTGATGATGGGGTTGCCGCCCAGCGCGCCAGAAGCGCCGAAATTGGTGAGCGTGAGCGTCCCGCCTTGGACGTCCTCGGGGCTGAGCGCGCCCTCGCGCGCGCGGGCCGCCATATTGTCGAGCCGGGCCGAGAGTTCCACCAGGTTCATCGAATCCGCCGATTTCAAGACGGGCACCACCAGGCCGCCCGGGGAGTCCACGGCTACTCCCAGGTTCAGGTAGCGCCTGATGGTGAGGGCGTCGTCTTCAAATGTGGCGTTAAAGCGCTCGTTGTCTTCGTTTCTGAGCGCGTGGACGAGCGCCATGATGAAAAAGGGCGTGTAGGTGAGGTTGCAGCCGTGTTTCTCGCGAAACGCTTGCTTGTTCGCATCCCGAAAGGCCGAAACGCCGCTCATGTCCACCTCGAGCCAGCTGGTGACCTGGGGAATTTCGCGCACCGAGCGGGTGAGGTTTTCGGCGATCCGCTTCCTGACCCTGCTGAGGGGCTCCACGCGCTCATCATGGTTTTCGCTTAGGGGCTCCCAGGACATCTCGATTCCGGGAGGTGCGCCGCCGCCTGCGATGAACGCCTCCACGTCGCGCGCGCTGACCCTTCCGCCCGCTCCCGTGCCCTCAATTCCTGAGATTACGTCCAGAGCGACCCCGTGCGCGGCGGCCAAACTCTGCACTCGCGGGGAGAGCCAGGTTTTCCCCTCTCCTGCGGAACGCGGCGCTTTTTGCACCGGCGCCGCCGGGATGACGGGCTTCTCTCTCGGTTGCAGGGGAGCGACCGGGGCCGCCCAGTCGCTCGCGCCCGTTCCCGGTTCTTCCGGTTCGGGCGCCTCGTCGGCGATCTCGGTTTCGGTCTCCATGGTCGCGAGCACTTCGCCGACGGAAACCGACTCTTCCGCTTCCGCCAAAATTTCCGTTATCACGCCGTCGGCGGGGGCTTCGACCTCGAACTCCACCTTGTCGCTCTCCGCGGAGAGGAGCACCTCGCCTTTCGCCACCGTATCGCCCACCGCCTTCTTCCAGGCCACCACCGTGCTTTCGTGCACGCTGGTTCCCATGCGGGGCATTCTGATGCGCGCGGTGTACATGGGGGCTCCCTCAAACGTGATGAAGAAAATCGGAAATTCGTTTTACTCGAAAAACCGGAAATGCGCCAGATGAGGCGGCGGGCTAGAACGCGGCGAGATCGCGAAGTTCGTTCACCACTTTCTCGGTGCTGGGCAGGTAGGCGCGCTCGAGCGGAGGACTGAGCGGCACGTGGGCCTCCGGCGCCCCGAGGCGGCGGACAGGGGCGTCGAGATGTTCAAAGACTTCTTCCGCCACGATGGCGGCCAGCTCGCCGCCCACGCCGCCTCGTTTTCTCGCTTCGTGTAAGAAGAGGATTTTCCCCGTTTTTTTGACACTTTCGATGATCGCCGCCTTATCGAGCGGAACCAGGGTTCTGAGATCGATGACCTCCACCGACACGCCATCATTTTCGAGCACTTCCGCCGCTTCCAGGGCTTCGAGTACCGTGGTGCCGAAGGTAATGAGCGATATGTCGTCCCCCTCGCGCAGGGTTCTCGCCTGGCCAAAGGGCACGGTGTAATCGTCCACCGGGATCTCGGGTTTCAAGACATCGGGCAGTTCGTTCACCGGGTAGTTATAGAATTTTTTATATTCCATAAAGATGACGGGGTTGGGGTCTCTTATCGCCCCCTTGAGCATCCCCTTGGCGTCAAAAGCGGTGGTGGGAGCGACGATCTTGAGGCCCGGGGTCCCGAAAAACCAGATTTCGGGGTTCTGGCTGTGGAAAGGGCCCGCGCTCACGAGCGCGGCGGCGGGCAGGCGCAGGACGATGGGCACGGGCCCCATCTGCCGGTAATGGTTCCCGGCCGCGTAATCCACGATCATCTTGTAGGATTCAGTGACGAAATCGGCGAATTGAAACTCCACAACGGGCCGCATGCCGCAAAGCGCGGCGCCGATGGCCGCGCCTGTGAAGCCCGCCTCGCTCAGGGGGACGTCCACAACGCGGTCTCGCCCGAATTTCTCCATGAACCCTTTTGTGATGTAGAAGGCCCCGCCGCCCAGGCCGATGTCTTCCCCTAACAGGAACACGTCCTCATCGCGCTCCATCTCCTCCCAGAGGGCTTCGCTCAGCGCTTCGCGGTAGGTAATCATTCGGCGAATACTCCCTCGGTCAGGCGCGCGGGGTCGGGCATCGGGCTTTTGAGCGCCTCATCGCGCGCGTCTTCGGCATCCTTTTTCGCCTTGTCGTGGGAGGCGGCGACTTCCTCCGCCGTCATGACGCCGAATTCGATGAGCGCCTCATCGAGCCGTTTGATGGGGTCGCGCTCGTTGGTCCATTTTTCAAAGTGTTCCATATCCACGTAGTCGGAGAATTTGTCATAAACCGAATGGCCCGCGGCGCGCAGGGTGATGCTCTCGATGAGCGTGGGGCCGCCGCCCGCCCTCGCGCGCGCGAGCGCTTGTGAGCACACATGGTGCACCAGGGGCGCGTTCGTGCCGTCGATGAGAATTCCCGGAATGCCGTAGCCGGGCGCCTTCAGCACCAGGGCGTCGCAGGCGTACTGATCGCTCAGCAGCGTCTTGTAGGCGTACTGGTTGTTGTCGATGATAATGACGAGGGGGAGCTTGCGCACGGCGGCGAAGTTTACCGCCTCGTGGAAATCGCCCGCACTCGTGCCGCCGTCCCCGATATAGTTGATGGTGGCCTCGCCCTTGCCGCGCGCCTTGGCCGCCCACGCCACGCCCGTCGCGATGGGGACCATGGTGCCGATGTGGCTGATGAGCTGGGTGATGCGCTTGGGCCGGTAGCCCATGTGGAAATTCCCGTCTCGCCCGCCGGAGGGGCCGTCGGCGCGTCCGAAGAAATGCGACATGATGCTCCTGGGCGGATGGCCCTTGGCGAGGTGCGCGCCGCAGTTGCGGTGCATGGGCACGAGCCATTCGTGGTCTTCCAAGCACATCGCGCTCGCGACGCTCGCCCCCTCGTTCCCCCGCCCGAAAAAGGCGGTGCCGGGGATGTGGCCCGCGCGGAAGGCGGAATCGAGCGTCTCCTCGACCGCGCGGGCGAGAGATACCAGGTAGTGCATGCGCCCGGCGGTTTCCCGGTCGGGGAGAATTTCTGTTTTGGTGAAACCCACCCAGCGCGCTTCCAGTCCGTCCACGGCGAGGTAGCGATCGGCCAGGTCGGCATAAAAATCGAGGTTTGCCAGCTCCTCGCGCGTGGCGAGGGGGTGTTTCGCGTCCATGCGGCTCTCCTTGCGCGTAATTGGAGAAAACGACAGACGTCGTGATGCGTCTATGGAGCCGTCTCCTGTTCTTTATTCGATTAAACCATATTTCGGCCCGGAATGGATACAGCCTTTGAAACGCGCGCGCTTTGTCGTTAGAGTTGGCCTCCTGAAGAGAGGGAGGGGGAATGGACGCGCCTATCGCCGGGGTTCCCTATAT
>CAYTSP010000054.1:0-20245 GCA_964440505.1 uncultured Nitrospinaceae bacterium | reverse complement strand
ACCTCGGGCCATTCACAAGAACGGCGCCCTACGCGGCGGTGCGGTTTTGCTCGTCATTCCGGCTTCCGCCGGAATGACGGTGAACACTATCGATTGGGGGAGGTCAACAATCCACGTAGTGACAACCCCTCCCCAGGGCCGTCCCACAGGTCGCGACTGCAATGGATTCGATACACTTGCGCGCGGATACGGTTTGCGGGATGACACACCCGCGCCACCTTACCGGAAAGCCGGCGCAAGAATCGGAAGGGCGCCTCGGCCCGCCCGTCACTTGTATCGTTTTCTGGAAAAATCTGGTCAGAGAGGAACTGCCGCGCGGCTACCGGGCGTAGCCCCTGCGTTTGTAGACGCCGGGGGAGCCGGGCTCCTGGCGATAGTAGCTCCTCACGCGCGCCGTCCATTCGGAGGCGTTCATGTGCTTCCACTCGGGTGCTTCGCGCACGGACTCATCCTCCATCTCGTAGAGGACGATCATGAGCCTCGGCCCTTCCACGGTGTTGTAGCGGCGCATGCGCCTCACGCCCGGGACTTTTTCGCAAAGGGGACCGCGATCACAGGAATACCAGCCGTTGAAATCGCCGAGATTCTCTTCGGGCACATTGATTCTACCGAACTGAATGACGGGGCCGAGGCCCGCCGCGTCCACCGAAGGAAAATCGGGCTGCCGAGCCGGCAAGCCGGGATAAACCTGCGCGCATACGAGGCGAATGTGGGCCTTCGGTGCGATGGGGAAGCGCATGTCGTCGGAGTCCATGAGCGAGGCGAATTCCTCGCCATAGAACACGTGGACGTTCTCCGCCTCCAGGAGGTTCAGGTAGCGCGGCGCGCCGTCGATGACCTCATAGCTCGCGCCTCCGTTCATGCCCGAGGCTTCAAGCATTCGCGAAAGGCGAACCTCATCGAGCCATGCACGCGCCTCAACTTCCTCGCCCTCTGCGAAGTCGAACATCTCGGCGAGCAAACCCATGCCATGTGTGCGTACCAAAACAGTCTTGCCTCTTTGACGACGGGAAACAGAATAGGGAGAGTCTACACTATTTCTTCTGGAGAGCCACCCGAATCGTCCCCCCGTACTGCGCGGCCACCAGATGATGGGGGCGATACCCTTTCTTGATAATTTCAACCGTGAACGTATCCGCGTAATGATCCTTGATCTTCTTCCAGGGGATGAGGACCGGCGATTTGCCTATCTTCTCCTTGCCGAGCTTCACCGTGGCGCCCGGCGGATCGGTGATCACCTCCACGCCGCGCGGCACCATGTCGCCGCATCCGCTCAAAACGAGAAAGGCGGCGAGAAGCGCCAATCCCATGCCGAGGGTCTTGCGCATTCTTTGTTTCTCCTTCATTGCTGTGTCCATCAAATATCGTATATGCGAAGCGGGCGTACTGGAAGACCCCACCCTGACTCTCAGGAGATTATGAACCCATCTCTTGACAAAATCCACCACCAAACACACTCTCGGCGAGAAATTTGAAAGAGGAGGAGTTCCGCTTGCGCCGACACCGATACTATTTCGACCTCATACTCGAGGGCATGGACAAATACAACCTCGCCGACTGCATCGTGGACGAATACCTGCCTCTCACCGCGCAAATGCCCATCTGGGATATCGCGGGAAAAATCCGCGAGGGACACTTCCATTTCGAGCACGAAAGCCCGGAGCCTCTCGAGGAATTCCCGAAAAACCTCGAAGCCTTCAGCGCCTATCTCCACCAGGTGGTCAAGGGTTTTCACGCTATAGAAGAGGCGGGAGAGAATAGCGTCCGCCTCGTCGAGGCCCAAAAAATCCTCGCGCTCAGAGGCGAGGTCGTCACGCTGCCCTTAAGGCTTCCGCCCACGCTCCTGCTCAACGACCTAGACCCCGACGCGGAGGATCTCGACCACATCGAGGCGCGCTGGCCGGACTACCCGCGCTGGTTCCAGGACGGCATGAGGAGAAAGCATCCCTACCTGAGGCGTCTTTAGGTGACTCGGTGAAGTGAATCAGGGACTGATCTTCAGGAAGTTCGGGTCGCTCTCGTCCCCATAGGCTTCGAGCGGCTCGCCCGCATCCTGCGCCTCGTCCGCTCGGGGGGGTTCCTCCTCGGGAGAGGCGCGCTCGCTCTCCTCTACTTCGTTCGCATCATCTGGTTCCAGCAGCTTGGGTGAGTCGTCCGCGGAGAAGACTTGCGTGCCGTCATCCTCCTCGTCCGTCTCACGCGCCTGAAGCGCGCGCGGGGTTCTCTCCAGAGGCGATATCTGTTCGAACTCGCCTTCGCTTTCCGATGCTCCCGAGACGGCTCCCAGGTCCCGGAACTTTCTTGCCGACACCAGCACGCGCGTCTCATACGAGCCCACCGCCTTGTTGTACGCCTCGACCGCCCTGTCCAGTCCCCGGCCCATGGCGTCGAAATGCTTCGCCAGCGTCTTGAGACGCCCATAGAGCGTCTGGCCGAGTTCACTCACGGCCTGGGCGCTCTCGGCCACCTTCTCCTGCCGCCAGCCGTAGGCCACCGCGCGCAAAAGGGCGATGAGCGTCGTGGGCGTCGCCAGTATCACCTGCCGACTCACGCCCTCTTCTATCAGGCCGGGTTCTTGTTCGAGTGCCGCGCTGAAGAAACTTTCCCCGGGCAGGAACATCGCCACGAATTCGGGCGTGGATTCGCACTGATCCCAATACGCCTTCGAGCTCAGGCGGTTCATGTGATCGCGAATCTGGCGCGCATGCTCTCCCAAAAAGGCGCGGCGCGCTTCCTCATCCTCCGCTTCGAGCGAGTTGAGGTAGGCTTCGAGCGGCGCCTTGGCGTCGACCACCACGTTCTTCCCGCCGGGCAGCTTCACGATAAGGTCGGGGCGCAGGCGCGCCTCCTCGCCCTCGAGCGTCTGCTGCTCCACGAAGTCGCAATGCGCCACCATGCCGGCCATCTCCACCACACGCCTGAGCTGCATCTCCCCCCAGCGGCCGCGCACGTTAGGCGCGCGAAGGGCCTTTACGAGATTCCCCGTCTCCGATTGAAGCTCCTTCTGGCTGTTCGCGAGGGATTTGACCTGTTCGGTGAGCGAGCCGTACGCCTCCCGCCTGGCCCGTTCGAGGTCCTCCACCTGGCCCCCCACCTTGTCGAGCGACTCCCGGATGGGAGCGACGAGGGTCTCCACCGCCTTCTGACGCGCTTCGAGGTCGCCCTTGGCCTCGCTCTGGAATTTCTCGAGCGTCGACTTGGCCAAGTCGAGGAAAGAGGCGTTGTTGCTCTTTAAGGCGTCTGCGCTCAACGCGCCGAAGCTCTCGCGCATCTCCTCTGTCGCGCGGTGAAGCAGGTCGAGCTTCTCCTGCGCCGATTTTCGCTCGTGTCCCAGATCGGACTCGAGGCGCGCCACGTCCGACCTCAAGCCCATGTTCTTTTCCAGCTCAGCGGCGTGTGCCGCCTGTGCGTCCGCCTTTTCCATCTCTGCGTTGCGCAGCATCGTGGACAAGGCGGAAATCCGCGTCCTCACGGCGAACCAGAAGCACAAGGCGAGAGCGGCGGCTCCCAAGGCGACGTGCCAGATTTCCATGCAGGGATTCTCCCCGGGGCGATGATTTCACGTGGCGGGCGATGGTTGGATGTTCAGGCCGTCATTGTATCAGTATTCGCAGAAAAATGCGCCCCGGCGGGTTTTGGTTCTCATCAAGACCACAAGGAGCGAGGGTTCCGCTCTTCTATCGGGGCTGTTGAAAAAGTCGGAGAGGGGAAATTTGTTTGTGTGTAGGGGTCGCATACATGCGACCCTCCCCGTTAGGGGCACGCGGGCCGCATCATATGCGGCCCCTACAGGTGAAAGCCCAATTGATGTGAGAGGGTTCCCTCTTCCCCGTCGGGGGGGTTGCCTTTCCAGTCGAGAGGGGCGTCCCCTCTACCCCCTAAAAAGGCGGCTTTTTGAACAGCTCTCTCTTCGACCGTATCAAGCTATTTTGCACAGGGATGTTGGCGGCTCGGTTAAAACGAACGAGCGCGCTCCTCCTCTCCGCCCCTATGAAATCATTTCTCCTCGAGGCGCACGGCGGCGTCGATCAGGATGCGGTAGATCTGTTTCAGTACCTCGGGCGGACACGGCCCTTCGTTGCCGTCCAATATCCTGGCGATCACCTCACTCTCGCGCGCCTCATCCTTGACGGCGATGCCGCGCGCGCTCTTGTATTCACCGACTTCGAGGCAGATATTCAGGCGATCGTTGATGAGGCGGATTATCTGCGCATCGCAAGCATCGATTCGCTCCCTGAACCCGGACAATTCATCCGCCATGAGGAGCTCCATTTTCAAGGACGTGATCAGATTAGAGAGGGCATTATACCACTATTCGCGACGGTTTCATTACCTAAGGCCCAATACGCGCAAAAACGCTTTTCACGGGCGTCTCACTCGATGCGCAAAGCAACCGGGCGCCATACGTTTTTCATTGCCGCCTACGATGTGAATTTGGTATGTTGCTCCCACGCGACACGCGAATCTTTTCGCTATATCAACGTTAATTCTCTCCCGGAAAAGAGGAGTCCTTCACATGCCGCATCATTCTCGCCTGCTCGGCGTTATCGTTCTCGTTCTCTCACTGGGATTCGCCGGAAGCGCCTCGGGTCAAAGCTTCAGCGACGTCGTCGTGTTCGGCGACAGCCTGAGCGATTCGGGCAACGCGGCCCAGGCAAACGGTTTGCCCGAGGGCAACAGCTTCACCACGAACCCCGATCCCGTCTGGGCCGAGATCGTCGCGGAGGCCTTCGGCGCATCGGTGCGAAACTCGCTCGCGGGCGGGCCGAACTACGCCTTTGCCGGGGCGTGCGTGAACCCGGCCACGCCCTGTACGCAAGACATCGTGCCGACGGTGACAGAGCAGATCGACTTGTACCTCTCCGCACGGGGCGGAAGCGCCGACCCGGGCGCGCTCTACGCCATCTGGGGCGGCGCGAACGACGTCGCCGACGCCGCGGTGAACGACACCGCCAACGCGCTGGGCCACGCTCTGGCGGCCGCGGACGTTGCCGTCGCGCAGGTAAGACGCCTGCACGAAGCCGGCGCCCGTCATGTCGTCGTCGCCAACGTGCCCGACATCTCTCTGACGCCCTACGCCGTCAACCTGGGTCCGCTCGTCCAGGGAGCGCTGGGCGCGTTCGCCGACGAATACAACAAGAAACTCCAAGCCGGCATTCGCCAGAATGAGCAGGGCGTCATCCCCGTCAACCTTCACGCCCTGGTTCGTGAAATCGCCGCAAACCCCGGTGCGTACGGCTTCACCAGCGTCACCGGAACGGCCTGCGGGGCGCCGAACGCGGGGAGCGCGGTCTCCATCCTGTGCGGGCCCGAGGGTTCCCCCTCTCCTGTGACCTATGCGCCCGGCGCAGGCCAAACGCACCTGTTCGCGGACCGCAGCCACCCGAGCGGCGCTGGGCACGCGATGATGGCGTCCCTGGTCACCTCCGCGCTCGCGGCCCCGCTACAGGTTTCGCTCGCGGGCGAGGCGGGCGCAGAGGCGGCGGAGGCGCACCACGGCGTCATTTCGGCGGAGCGGGCTTCAGATTTCGCGCTTCCCGTCGGGAACTGGCGCGTCTATGCGAGGGGGCAGTTCGGCGCGGGCGATCCGGGCGCTTTCCCGCGTCTCGGGGAAATCGATTCCGACATGACCGTCATTACCCTGGGAGCAGGCCATCGCGCCGGGCCGGACCTTTCATGGGGCGCTGCACTGAGCGTCGCCAGCCACGAGAACGAACTCACGGGGGCGAACCTGGACAGCGACGTAGTGCTCGGCTCGCTGCACGGCTCGTGGCGAAGCGGCGGGCTCCAGGTGAGCATCGCCCTGAGCCTGGGCCAGACGTCGGTGGACGTAGAGCGTCCGGTCACCCTCGGAGCGTTGACGCGCGTCGAGCGCGGCTCCACCGAAGCCGCCCAGTTCGGGGGCGGATTCGACCTGGAATATACGTTGGGCGCTTCAGAGAATCTCCGGCACGGTCCCTTCTTCGGTCTTTCGCTGCTCAATCAGGAGGTCAAGGGCTACCGGGAGAGCGGAAATTCCTCGACCGCCATGAATTTTTCGGACTTCTCGCGCAACTCGCTCATCGCGCGCGGCGGCTACCGCTTCGGCTGGAGCGTAGGCGGGGTCCGCCCCTACGCCCGCATCGCCTATGAGCGCGAACTCGAGAACGACCCCATCCTCGTCTCGGCGGGTTCGAACACCATGCCGGGGCGTTTCAGCATCCCGGGCTTCGAACCTTCGAGCAGCGCCGTGAGCGCCGACCTGGGCCTGAGCGCGAAACTGGGCGAGCGCGCGAGCGGCCTCGTGGGCTATTCCGGACGCTTCGGCGAAGACTCGCGCCGCAGCCACCGCCTCTCGCTGGCTTTGCGGATGGTGTTCTGATTTATTGATGCGAGGGAAATCCAAAAAGGTTTGCGGCGGAGATTTGCCGGACGGAACTTGTGCATGAAGGGTGAATGCGCCTTTGCGCTCGGGATTCCCGGTCCGGCTCGATAACCTCAGCGTCCGCTTCCGCCTCTACGGCCTCATGCGTTTCCTTGCTCATAATCAAGGTGTTGCATTCATTCTTCCGCTGGTATTCGACGCTGTCCATCACCTGATTCACGAGGAAAAGACCAAGCTCGTCCAAGGGGGCGCCTCATGCTAAAGTGTTCGTGGGCAATTTGAAACATACCGACATTTGGGGAGGTCGCGCGATGGAGCAACCCGAAACCAAAAGTCAGGAAATACAGGAAGCACCGGAAAGCGAAAAACGCGAATCGAGGCGAAGCATGGTGCGAGTATACGTGACGTACGCCGCCACCGCTTTCGTGTTCGGCGGCGGGGCGATACTAATCGCCGTGTTGTTCTTCATGGACAAGGCGGATGAGGCCAAAGACCTCTTCCTGGCCATCATGCCCGTCGGCGCGGCGGTGATATCCTACTGGTTCGCCACCCGCCGGCCCGCTTCCTCGACCGAGAACGCGAAGAACCAACGAGCGTAAAGAGACCAATTTCGAGCGAGGAATTGCGTCCAATGCTTTCCTCGTCCGTGACAATCTCTCCCCTCCCGGTCAGGATAGAAATCCCCGGCAGCACACGATCCGCATGGGGGCGAGCGGAGCCCAAGTTCGCGTCCGTAAAATCGCAATCTCTGTTTCCTGGTGAATATCGAGCGCGCATTTCCCCGCAATTGCCGTACTCCCAAAAATCCCGCCCTGCGGTATCGTGCGCGTCGCGCGGGAAAACGGTTTTCCCGCATGATTTGGAATGGAATTGACAGGAGCGGAAGCTTTCTCATGGGATTCATTGATGCGGCGAGCGTGAAGGCGGCGAACCCTTCCGAAAAGTCTTCGATCGCTCCTTCATCAGTCGCGTTCGACACTCGTTCCTCACTCGCGTTCGACCTCCTCAGGGGGGCTTCTTCCCGCCGGGGAGGCGCGCGCATGGGGTCGGGAATGATGAGGGTAATGAAAATAATCATATTTTCGATAAAATTCGCTAAATTCACGGGGCTTTTCGATAAATTTCTGAAAATTATTGCCTTTATAACTTATTTAAATACAAAGAATTATCACTTAAACCTGAGGGTATCGCACTCAGATTTGGCGGCAAAAAAGTTTTCCGCCGCCCGCGCATTTCCCCGCAACTGCCCGCATTTGGGGCGCAGGGGATCAGGGTGCGCCACCCAGGCAGGGAGAGGCTTCCCGAATGAAGCTCTCGGCCACGGCGCGCCAACTGTAAGCGGCTGCGCGCTCGATTCCGCGCCGGCCCAGTTCATCACGCAAATCTTTGTTCTTCAGCAGGTTGATGAGCGCATCGGCAAGGGCGGTCTCATCCCCCGGCGGCAGCAAAACGCCCGCGTCACCCACGATCTCGGGTACCGCCGCCACGTCGAGCGCCACCACGGGCAGACCCGCCGCCATGGCTTCGAGATATGCGATGCCGAAACCCTCCTGAAGCGAGGGCAGGCAAAAAACATCCGCCGCAGCATATTCACGGCGCACGGCCTCATCGTCGGGCACCTCGCCCAGGAGCGTCACGGCGTTCTCGAGGCTCAGCCTGCCCACCTGTTTTTCAAGGTTCTTCAAAGACGGCCCGCCGCCCACGACGCGCAACGTCGCATCGGGCACGGCCTCGAGCACCCCCGGCATGGCCTGGATGAGGCTTTTGGTGTTCTTCCTGGGATATTGCCGCGCCACCGAGAGCATGGTGCGGCCTGCCGGATTCTTCATCTCGCGTACATGCTCCCAATGGGCCGGATGAATCCCGTTGCCCACGACGCCGACTTTCTCCGCAGACAACCCATACGCCTCACAGGCCACGCCCCGGCTGTATTCGCTGGTGACGATGACCCGGTCGGCGCGCCCCGCGTTGGCTCGCTCCAGATGGGAGAGTGCGCGCAGGTACTGCCGCGGCGCGCCGCGTTCGAACCGCATCTCATCGGCCGAGATTCCGTGCAGATAGACGATGAAGGGGATTTTTACACTCAGGTCGAAGCCGTCGATGTCGAAACCCACGATGAGGTCGTAATCACCGGGCGATATGCGGTCCGCGAGCTCCAGATTGAACAGCAGCCTCTGGAGCAGAAGGCTCGATGCGCGCTCGTTCGGGCCGATGATCTCCACCGTATGCCCGTTTGCTTCCAGCCCGCCGGCCAAGCCCGTGATGGCCGCCGCCGTGCCCGAGCCTCTCGCGGTGTCGAGCATCCAGGAGTTCAAAAAAGCGATTCGCAAATTTCCCCTGCCCCGAAAAGAAAAAGAGGACACGGCTTCACGTCCTCTCGGTACGTTCCCGCGATAAGAATGCGTTCTCTACAATGCCTGATCCGATTTGGCCGCGAAGACGAAATCGCTCTCCGTCAGGCCGTCAATCTTGTGCGTCCAGACGGTGACCTTCACCTTCCCCCACGCCAGATAGATGTCGGGATGATGACCCTGCTCTTCGGCCATCTCGCCCACCCGGTTCGTGAAATCGAGCGCCGCCCGGAAATCGGGAAAGCTGTATTCCTTTTCCAGATGATGCTCGTCCACCACGCGCCAATCACCGCCCAGCTGATCCTGCAGGGCGGAGAGGGCCTCTCCCTGAAGGGGGGGCACGCCGCCTTTGCAAGGCACGCATTCCTTGGCCGCAAGCTCGCTGCTCATGGATTTCCTGCTCCTCTAAATAGATGATGAAATAACCTGGTTGTTCGCCTCGAAAGGACGATTCATCATCGCGTTTTTCCCCAAAAGCCGCAAGGCCGCATCATGCGCTCTTGAGCGCGGGCATCACCTCCCGGGCGAACATCTCCATGCTGGATGCGGCTTTCTCCACGCTCAGATTCCCGAAATGAAAGTAAATGACCATGCCGCCGAAGCCCATTTTTTCTCTCTGCGCCATCAGTTCGTCGCGCACCTCATCAGGAGTGCCCACGGCCGCCATGCCGTCGCGCATGAGTTGCGCCGGCGTCCTCGCTTCCTCGCCGAGCAATCCCAGGGGGTTTCCCGGCGCATCCGTGGTTCCCGGTTTCGGGGGCGCAGGCTCGGGCAGGCTGCCCGGGAAACGGCGCCTGAGTTCCGCCAGAATCTCGGGCTGCGCGCCGTAGAGGTTTCGCCAGTAATACGAGAGCGCCGGCCCCGCCTCCTCAATTGCCTGCGAGCGCGAATCCGCCACGTAGACCTGGTGTTCGAGCCAGACGTGCTCCGCTTCCGCCTCCCAGCCATGGGCGCGGCAGCGGTCGCGGTAACAGGCCGCCTTTTCGAGCAAATCATCAAATGGCCTGTGGCTCAGCACGACGGGGGTTCTCATCCTGGCCCCCCAGTCGAGCGAGGCTTCAGAATCCGCCGGAAAGAGGATCGGCGGATGAGGCTGCTGCCAGGGCCGCGTCCAGAGCTGGCAGCGCGGGTAGCGGAAATATTCACCCTCCCAGTCGAAGGGCTCCTGCTCGCGCCAGGCCTTCACGATGAACTCCCACGCCTCCTGAAAGCGTCCGCGGCTCTCGGCCGGGTCCACGTTGTAGGCCAGATACTCCCTGTGCGCCCCGCGCAGGAAACCAGCCACGATCCGCCCGCCGCTCAGCACGTCCAGGGCCGCTATCTCCTCCGCCACCCGGAGCGGCTGCGGGTAGAGCGGCAGGCAGTAGCCCAGGATCGCTATCTTCACCCGCTTCGTCCGCGCGGCGATGTGGCCCGCGAAGGCGCCCGGCGTCGTCATCGAGCCGAAGTGCGTGCCGTGGTGCTCGTTCAGGGCGACCCCGTCGAGCCCCGCCGCCTCGGCGCGCTCCCAGAAGCGGAAATGCGCCTCCCACAAGGCGCGGGCCTTACGGGCGTCGAATTCCGACGCGTCGTGCGGATAGCGCGTCCTGCCCTTCAGGTACGGCCAGGGAATGGTGTCGAAAGAATAGATTTGCAAGCCGCGCACCTCACCGAATGGATGGCCCTCATCAACCCTCTTTTAGCACCCTTCGCCGCCGCTGGAAACGGAAGCGGCCCGAGAGGAAGTGCGGGCACTTGCGGGGAAATGCGGTGTTCACAGAAAACTTTTTTTGGCCCTGAATCTGAGTGCGCGACGCTAAGATTTATATAATAACTCCTTGTATTAAAATCAGTTACAAGGGAGATCATTTTCAGAAATTTATCGAAAAACCCCGTGAATTTAGCGATATTTACGGGAAATATCACTATTATTATTTTCTTCATCATCCCCGGCCTCATGAGCGCGCCTCCCCGGCGGGAAAAAGCCCCCCTGGGGAGGGAGGTTGGGGGTCGAACCCGACCGGGGAGGGGCTGTTGAAAAAGTCCACTAATCGAGAGTGCTCACCGACATTCCGGCGTTCAGCGATCTGCGAAGGGTCATCTCCCGTGTGTAGGGGCCGCATACATGCGGCCCTGCCTTTTCGCCTTCACAACACGGGTCGCATATATGTCGGACATATATGTCCGACCTACACTTCCTCCGGCAAGGCGATATCCCGTCACCGTCATTCCGGACGGGGAGGGGTTTTTCAACAGCCCCGGTGAGGAAGGGTCCGCCGCCTTCGCCCTCGCCCCTGCGCCTGATCCCATGAGAAAGCCTCCGCGCCTGTCGATTCCGTTCCAGATCATGCGGGCGAACCGTTTTCCCGCGCAGCGCGCACGATAGCGGATGACGGGGCTGCGGGGGGAAGAGGAATTGCGGGGAAATGCGGGCTTTTGCGGAGAGATGAATGCGGGCTTGCCGGGTGACGGGCGAGGAATGGATTCGTCATTCCGGTATCGAACTCGACTGAGGAAGGAGGGTTCGACCGACCGAGGAGGGAGGAATTGCGGAATCCGGAACGAACTCGGCGGGCGTTTTACGGCGTTTCATCCGCCTTCGGCGCAGGCGGGATGCCGACAGAAAAAAGCCAAAAACAAAACAATGAATTCCGGCATTTGCCGGAATAACGACTTTGTGTGAGCAATCTCGACCGATAAAAAAGGATGTTTGCTCCGGGTTTTGAACGCGCAGGGGTGTCGGACTTCCCCGAGGAGGGGAAGTGCGAAAGTGTCCGCCCGCGTTGGTCTCGCCTGCTTGAGGCTCTACGCCGATTCGGAGGGTGATGGCGGGAGCATGATGGTTCGAAGCGCCATGCCTCGACATCGCTTGCACATGCAACCCAAACTCCCTATCTTCTGAACGCAGCAAAAACTATGAAGAATCCGATCTCAGCCCATTGAGGATTTGGAGCGCTTAGCGTCGTTTCAAGAATCCATCGGGCGGAGAGAAAAGCGAATGTCGGAGACTACGGAAATGACGGACAGCTTCTTTGAGCGCCCCATCATCAACTCGCCTTACGAGTACCCGTCCCGCCACTGGGAACTCGACGATAGCGGCCAGCCCACGGACAGGATACTAGGGCATCGTCGCCGCGTCTCTTTCATCACACCAATCCCAAAATCAAAGAAACACAAACAGGCTCAACCTGCTTTGCCGTTGGATGAGGACGCGGGAGGTTTTGACACTAAAAACCAGCAATACGAATTGATACAGACCATCAACAGCGTTCGACGCGCCGTCGATGAATGGAGGGCGCTGCCGGAATCACAGTGGCGGGTAACGCCCGAGACGGCCCGGCTGCTCAAGCATTGGCGGCATCACAAGTTCAGCAGTTTCCGGCCGTTTTTCTGCCAGATCGAAGCGGCCGAGACCGTGATCTGGTTGACGGAAGTCGTGCGCCAGGCGGGACGGACTGGAAAGGGATTTCTCGAACATCTGACGGACGCCAACGAGGAAGCCAACCCCGGATTGTCACGGCTCGCGCTCAAGCTCGCCACCGGCGCGGGCAAGACCACCGTCATGGCCATGTTGATCGCGTGGCAAACCATCAACGCGGTCCGCCGCCCGAACAGCCGCAATTTCACGCGCGGTTTTCTCGTCGTAACGCCTGGGCTGACAATTCGAGACCGTCTAAGAGTGCTCCAGCCTAACGACCCGGACAGCTACTACAAACACCGGGAACTGGTTCCGGGCGACATGCTGCGCGATTTGGAGCGGGCGAAGATCGTCATCACCAACTTCCACGCGTTCAAGCCCCGGGAGACGATGGAGGTCTCGAAGGGAGGCCGTTCCCTCCTCCAGGGCAGAGGTCCCGAATTGCGGTCGGTCGAGAGCGAGGGACAAATGCTCCAGCGGGTGATGCCCGAGCTCATGAGCATGAAGAACGTCATGGTGCTGAACGACGAGGCGCACCATTGCTACAGAGAAAAACCGGGTGAGGGTGAAGAAGGCGACCTGAAAGGAGACGACCGGAAGGAAGCGGAAAAGAACCGCGAAGCGGCGCGCATCTGGATATCCGGGCTGGAGACAGTCGAGAAAAAACTCGGCCTGACTCGGGTGGTTGACCTCTCGGCCACGCCTTTTTTCCTGCGCGGGTCAGGTTATGCGGAAGGGACGCTGTTCCCCTGGACGATGTGCGATTTCTCGCTCATGGACGCCATCGAGTGCGGTATCGTCAAGCTGCCCCGTGTGCCGGTGGCGGACAACATTCCCGGCGGCGATATGCCGAAGTTCCGCAACCTGTGGGACCACATCGGCAAAGATATGCCGAAGAAAGGCCGCGGCAAAGAAGCGGGCCTCGATCCGCTGAAAATTCCGGTCACGCTCCAGACCGCTCTGGAAGCCTTATATGGGCATTACGAGAAAACTTTCGCGTTATGGCTAGAGGCGAAAATCGAGGTCCCGCCCTGCTTCATCGTTGTCTGCAACAACACCTCGACCTCGAAGCTGGTCTACGACTACATCTCCGGCTTCTTGCACGAGAATCCTGATGGCTCCACGGTATTGGGATATGGCGGTCGTCTTAAGTTATTCCGAAACTTCGATGAGCACGGCAACGCTCTCGCGCGCCCGCGTACGCTTCTCATCGACAGCGAGCAACTCGAATCCGGGCAGGCGCTCGACAAGAACTTCCGCGCCATGGCGGCGGAGGAGATCGAACGCTTCCGCTACGAGATCGTTCAACGCACGGGAGACCGCCAACTGGCCGAGAACATCAGCGATCAGGACCTCCTCCGCGAGGTCATGAACACCGTGGGAAAACCCGGTTCGCTGGGAGGTTCGATTCGATGCGTAGTGTCGGTATCCATGCTCACCGAAGGATGGGATGCGAATACCGTCACCCACATCCTCGGGGTGCGCGCCTTCGGTACGCAGCTCCTTTGCGAGCAGGTGGTCGGGCGAGCGCTGCGCCGGCAGTCCTACGAACTGAACGAAGAAAGTCTGTTCGACGTCGAATACGCGGACATTTTGGGCGTACCTTTCAACTTCACGGCCAAGCCGGTGACTGTGAAACCGCAGCCTCCGCGCAAGGTGGTGCAAGTCAAGGCGATGTCGCCTGAACGTGACGCCTGCGAAATTCGCTTCCCGCGTGTTGCGGGCTACCGCGTCGATTTGCCCGAAGACCGTTTGCAGGCAGAATTCAATGATGAATCAACGCTGGTGCTCACTCCAAACCTAATCGGCCCCTCCAGCACTCGCAGCGAAGGCATCATCGGCGAGGGCGTGGACTTAAATCTGGTTCATACCAACGACCTGCGGCGCTCGACCCTCCTCTTTCACTTGACACAGCGGCTGCTCTACACCAAGTGGCGCGACGCCGGAGAAGAACCGCAACTCCATCTTTTCGGCCAACTCAAGCGAATTACGCGCAAGTGGCTGGAGGAACACCTCGTTTGCAAGGGCGGTGCTTACCCCGCTCAACTCATGTACCAGGAGCTTGCCGACATGGCGTGTGAGCGCATCACCGCCGCCATCACGCGCGCGGAAATCGACGCCCGCCCTGTCAAGGCCGTGCTGGACCCATACAATCCTGTCGGTTCGACGCGCCACGTGCATTTCGCCACCACGAAGAAGACGCTCTGGGAAACAGCGTCGAATCGTTGCCACCTCAACTGGGCCGTCTGCGACAGCGACTGGGAGGCGGAATTCTGCCGCGTCGCTGAAGCCCACCCTCGCGTCAGAGCGTACGTCAAGAACCAGGGCCTGGGCCTGGAGGTGCCTTATCGTTCCGGGTCCATCCCCAGGAAATATATCCCCGATTTCATCGTGCTTGTGGACGACGGCCGAGGGGAGGATGACCCGCTGCATCTCATCGTCGAGATCAAGGGCTACCGGGGAGAGGACACAAAGGACAAGAAGGCGGCCATGGAAACGTACTGGGTTCCGGGAGTAAACCAGCGCGGCGGGTTCGGGCGCTGGGCGTTCGCTGAGTTGACCGACTTTTACCAGATAGAGACAGAGTTCAACGAACTTGTGGACGGCTTTCTTGTCGAATACGATACTGTCTGAACGATGGAAAGGCCCCTTTTTTGATAATTTAACAGGAACACGAATAAAGCGAGGAGGTCTTGCCGGCTTCCTACCGAACGGCGAGACCTGTTGAAATGACAAGTGAGGACCCAACCCTGATGGCGCGACGAAGCACTACGAAAAAACCCAAGGAAGTAGACATTCACCGGCACAAGGACAAGCGGCGAAACGTCCCCACCGCCGAATATCAGGCCGCGTTGGCTGAGGATGATCGCAACCCCATCGAAGTCGCGTATGAGCGCCGCAACCGCGACCTGGACCCGCAACTCGTCTGGCGGGGAAAGGACGAGAAGGGCTGGGCCGATCTGGTAGTGCAGGCCCCGCCGCTGTTCATCCAGGAAAAGGTGCATCCCAAGGTCTTGATCGACGACCTGGCGCGGCGGACGAAGGACAAGGAGCGGCACGCCGTCGGCTCGATGCTGGATCTGTTTGCGGATTTCAACGGCATATCCGAGGGCGCAAACAGCGCCGAATTCTATAAGCACGACGTCAACTGGTCCAACCGCATGATCCTGGGCGACTCACTACAAGTCATGGCGAGCCTCGCCGAGCGCGAGGGACTGCGCGGCAAAGTGCAGTGCATCTACATCGACCCGCCCTACGGCATCAAGTTCAACTCGAACTTTCAATGGTCCACTAGAAGTCGAGACGTAAAGGACGGCAACGCATCCCACATCACCCGGGAGCCGGAGCAGGTGAAGGCGTTCCGCGATACTTGGAGGGACGGGATTCATTCGTATCTGACCTATCTGCGGGATCGATTGACTGTGGCACGCGACCTGCTGACGGAAAGCGGGAGTATCTTCGTCCAGATTGGGGATGAGAATGTGCATCGGGTGCGAGCGGTGATGGATGAGGTTTTTGGAGACGAGAATTTTGTGAGTCTGCTTTCTTACCGATCTAGCGTTCCCTTGGGCGCGACATATATCCCGGGGATAATGACATATATCGTTCTGTACGCGAAGGCTCGTGATCGCATGAAGTTCAGGCGGTTGTTCACAGAACGTAACCCGAAGGAAGAGACACGCTATTCATTTATTGAAAACTCCAGTGGTCATTTTGCACGAATGACGGCGGGTCAACGGCAGGAGATCGAGCATATTATCAAGACCAGTCGTCTATTCGTTGCTGAGAATCTGAATTCCGCTGGCCGAACGGAGAGTTGTGTGTTCCCATTCGACTTCGAAGGACACGAATACCTGCCAACACAGGGCAAGAGTTGGAAAACTAATCTTGATGGCATGAAGCGTTTGACGTTAGCAGGTCGTATATTGAGTCCAGCAGGCAATTTAAATTACAAACTCTATCTTGATGATTATCCCGTTAGAGAGTTCACTGACGTATGGATGGATACGCAAGGAGCCAGCGATAAGACATATATAGTCCAGACTCCGAACAAAGTAGTTCAACGCTGCATGCTCATGACCACCGACCCTAGTGACCTCGTTTTGGACCCAACCTGCGGTTCGGGTACAACCGCTTACGTCGCCGAACAGTGGGGCCGCCGATGGATCACGATTGATACCAGCCGGGTGGCGCTGGCACTCGCCCGCGCGCGCATCATGGGCGCGCGCTATCCGTGGTACTTGCTGGCCGACAGCCGCGAGGGCCAGCAGAAGGAAGCCGAAGTCGCCCGCAAAATCCCTTCCGAAGCCCCTGCTTTCGGCGACATCCGCCAGGGCTTCGTCTATGAGCGCGTTCCTCACATCACCTTGAAATCCGTCGCCAACAATGCCGAGGTCGACGTGATCTGGGAGAAGTTCCAGGAAAAGCTGGAGCCGCTGCGAGAGCGTCTGAACGCGGCCTTAGGCTCCGCCTGGGAGGAGTGGGAGATTCCCCGGGATGCAGAAGAGGTTTGGTCCGAGGAGGCGAAGAGCCTCCACGCCCGCTGGTGGGAGGCGCGGGTCGCCCGCCAGAAGGAAATCGATGCCTCCATCGCCGCCAGGGCGGATTACGAATGTCTCTACGACAAGCCATATCAGGACAAGAACAAGGTGCGCGTGGCGGGTCCCTTCACGGTCGAGAGCCTCTCGCCGCACCGCGTGCTCGGCGTGGATGAGAACGATGAACTCATCGACAACGCCGCCGGGGCCGGGCTCGGCTACGGCGAGGTGGCGGATTTCGCCGAGATGATTCTGGAAAATCTCAAAACGGCCGGCGTCCAGCAGGCGCACAAGGAAGACAAGATCGCCTTCTCCTCACTCACGCGCTGGCCGGGCCGATACGTCTGCGCTGAGGGGCGATACGCCGAAGGAGGCGATGAGAATTGTAACGAGCGGCGCGGCGCGGTGTTCATCGGGCCTGAGTTCGGCACGGTATCGCGCCCCGACCTCGTCGCGGCGGCGCGCGAGGCCGCCGACGCCGGTTTCGACGCACTAATCACCTGCGCCTTCAGCTACGACGCCCATGCTTCTGAGTTCGACAGGCTCGGGCGCATCCCCGTGCTCAAGGCGCGCATGAACGCCGACCTCCACATGGCGGATGATCTCAAGAACACCGGCAAGGGGAACCTCTTCGTCATTTTCGGCGAGCCGGACATCGAGGTCATCCCGGTTGAGATCGGCGGCATCCATACCGATCAGTTCCGGGTCAAGATACACGGCGTGGACGTCTTCCACCCCAACACCGGTGAGGTCCGCAGCGACGGCCCCGAGGGCATTGCCTGCTGGTTCATCGACACCGACTACAACGAGGAGAGCTTCTTCGTCCGCCACGCCTATTTCCTGGGGGCGAACGACCCCTACAAGTCGCTCAAGACGACGCTGAAGGCCGAGATCGACCAGGAAGCCTGGGAGACGCTCCACAGCGACACATCCCGCCCCTTCGACAAGCCCTCATCCGGTCGTATCGCCGTGAAGGTCATCAACCACCTAGGAGATGAGGTGATGAAGGTGTTCCCGGTTTAGTCCTTATCCGTGGACTCATCCTTTCCAAAGAAGTCTGTGATTTCATGAGAAAGTCGAGACGGCAGGTTGTCGAACGATTCAGCTTCTTCATAAGTTCTCAAGCGGGCGATTTTGAATGACTTTCCTCATCTCCCATACGTTCACCGACAGCCTCGCCAAGCTGACCGGAAACGAGCAGAAGGCCGTAAAGACCACGGCGTTCGATCTGCAAACCAACCCCTCCCAGCCGGGACTCAGTTTTCATAAGCTCGAGAATACGAGAGACCCGAATTTCTGGTCCGTTCGCGTCAGCCGCGACATCCGCATCATCGTGCACCGCAGCGGGCAAAATCTGACGTTTTGCTACGTGGATCACCACGACGACGCTTATAAATGGGCCGAGCGGCGCAAACTGGAAACGCATCCCAAGACCGGCGCGGCCCAAATAGTGGAGGTGCGGGAAAGGGTTCAGGAAATTACCGTGCCCACGTATGTGACGCCGGTACAAGACGAATCCGTTCAACCGCCTCTTTTCGCTGATATCGCAGAGAGTGACCTGTTGGACTACGGCGTGCCCCCGGAATGGCTCGATGACGTAAAGGGTGCTACCGAGGACACTCTCTTCGATCTTACGGATCATCTACCGGCAGAGGCGCAGGAAGCGTTGCTGGTGCTCGCCACGGGCGGTGTCCCCGATCGTCCGTTGCAAAATATTGTAGGAGCGGACCCGTTCTCCCATCCGGACGCGCAGCGCCGGTTTCGCATTATGGCGAACGCGGAAGAGTTGGAACGCGCTCTCGAATTTCCCTGGGAGAAGTGGACGGTATTCCTTCACCCGACGCAGCGGCAAGTCATCGAGAGGGACTACAGAGGCCCGTTCCGCGTTTCCGGCGCCGCCGGCACGGGCAAGACCGTCGTGGCCATCCATCGCGCCGCATATCTCGCGCGAGCGAACGCGAAATCCAGAATTCTCCTCACCACGTTCTCCGACGTTCTGGCCGACGCGCTGCGGACGAAACTCATCCGTCTGATTCACAACGAACCCCGGCTCATGGAGCGTGTAGAGGTGGCTTCTATCGACACGATTGGCGAGCGGCTATTTCAGGCGCAAATCGGCACTCCAAAGATTGCAACGCGGGTGCAGATTCAGGATATCTTGGACAACCAAGCGGAAGAAAATAACTTCAGCCTTCGGTTCCTGCTGAGCGAATGGGAGAGCGTCGTCGACGCGTGGCAGTTGGATAGCTGGGAAGATTACCGTGACATCAGACGTCTTGGACGCAGAACGCGCCTGCCCGTCGAGCGGCGCTCGGCGCTCTGGACGATCTTCGAAGGGCTCAAGGCGGAACTTCGGGAGCGGGGCCTGGTGACCCGAGCAGAGATGTTCAAGTTGCTCACCAGGAACTTAGCAGAGCACAGAAATCCGCCTTTTGACTTCGCAGTCGTGGATGAAGCGCAGGACATCAGCGTAGCGCAGCTTCGTTTTCTGGCCGCGTTGGGCGGCGAGCGGCCGAACAGCCTCTTTTTCGCAGGCGATCTGGGACAGCGGATTTTCCAGACGCCGTTTTCCTGGAAAGCGCTGGGCATCGACATAAGGGGGAGGTCACGAACCCTCAAGCTCAACTACCGGACCTCTCATCAAATACGGACGCAGGCGGACAGGCTCCTGGGTCCCGAAGTCACCGATGTCGATGGCAACGTCGAGGATCGGAGAGGAGCGGTTTCCGCGTTCAATGGGGAGCCGCCCGGTATCCGGCTGTTCGATTCTGAGGAGGAAGAAAGAGAGGTTGTGGGTATCTGGCTGCGCGAGCGCGAGGAAGAGGGAGTAAAGGCAGACGAGATCGGGGTTTTCGTGCGCTCAGAGAAGGAACTGGACCGGGCGCGCAGAGCGGTGCGCGACGCTGACCTCCCTTTTGGAATGCTGGATGAAGGCACTGAGACGGAAAAAGAAGGCGTATCCATCAGCACCATGCACCTGGCGAAAGGTCTGGAGTTCCGGGCCGTCGTAGTCATGGCTTGTGACGATGAAGTGCTCCCGCTGCAGGAGCGCATCGAGACCGTCGGGGACTATGCTGAACTGGAAGAAGCCTATGATACGGAAAGACACCTGCTCTATGTCTCATGCACGCGCGCTCGCGACTATCTGATGGTGACGGGTGTTGAACCAGCCTCGGAGTTCTTGGACGATCTCAGAATGGACGATTGACAAGCCTCGCTTGACAGTCGATTATCGCTGCATGAAGAAGAAACCCACCATGCCCATGAAAAATCCGCCGCATCCCGGCAAGGTCGTGCGCGTCTCGTGCCTGGAGCCGCTGGGCCTGAGCGTGACCGAGGGCGCCAGGGCGCTGGGCGTCAGCCGCCAGGCGCTCTCGAACCTGGTGAACGGGCGGGCGCGGATGTCGAGCGAGATGGCGATACGCCTCGCCAAGGCCTTCGGCTCGACGACGGAGACCTGGATACGCCTCCAGACGGCTTACGACATCGCCCGGGCTTTAGAGCGTGAGGATGAAATCGAGGTCGAGCGCTACGAGCCGCAACCGGCGTGAGAGGAGGTTGCTAAAAAAGCCGCCCCGCTCGGCCTCCTTCGGCT
>CAYTSP010000053.1:0-9388 GCA_964440505.1 uncultured Nitrospinaceae bacterium | reverse complement strand
AAGGCGAATCGCTCTGGATCACCGACACCTTGTGGATGGGCGTGAACACGGTTCGCGCGGGCCCGGGCGCCTGCCTGGTGGGAACGCCGGACATGATCGCCAAGGCGCTCAGGGAATACGTGGACGTGGGCGTTCACACGTTCATCCTCTCAGGCTGGCCGCACGTCGAGGAAGTCGAGATATTCGGACGCGAGATAATGCCCCTGCTCGAGGATACGGAGCCCATCACCCTGGAGCCTCCCATGCCCGCCCTCGCCGAATACGATTGATAATAGAAAGCAATGGAAAGAAGAAATCTTTGATGAACGGTACCGCCGCTGTGCTTTGCGCCGAATCTCAAAATGAATCGAGGTCGCCGAATCCCCGGGGCAGGAGAAGTTCGCGCCGCACACGAAGATGATCGACGAGGAATCACGCTTTCTGGCAAGAAACTATCAGGACCTGGCCGACGCCGGTATTCTCGCCCTCATGGCGCCCAGGGAGTTCGGCGGTAGCGGTGAAAAAACTGGGTCTGTCGGCGCGCGCCTGTCATCGCGTGCTGAAAGTGGCGCGGACCATAAGCGATCCGGCCGGGGAAAGAGACACCTCCCCCCAGCATGCGGCGGAGGCGGTTCAATACCGCCAACTGGACAGACAGATGCCTGTCTGAACCTCGCGGCCTCGATGTCGAGATTGACGCGCATTCGCCTTGTTTGTATTTTCAGAACCGAGTGGGAGGCATATACATTCCATCATTATGGATTATACTATACCCCATCTCTCACTTTAGAGGTTTCTGAATATGGGGACAGAATACGCCTGGTTTCTCCCGTCGGCCAGGGCAGGTGACGGCCACAAAATCAACACCAGGGTGCCTGAGCGAAAACCCACCATCGAGTACCTCTCCCAGGTGGCGAGCGCCGCCGAACGGGCCGGTTTCGTGAACCTTCTGGTGCCCACCGGCACCCACTGCATGGACGCCTGGCTCGTGGCCGCGGGCGTAGCGCAGCATACCGAGAGAATCAAATTCTGCGTGGCGTTCCGCCCCGGCCTCACCAGCCCCGTATTCGCCGCCCAGACGGCGAGCACGCTCGACGCGCTCACCGGCGGACGCTTGACGCTCAATGTCGTCACCGGCTCGAGCCACGTGGAGCAGATGCGCTACGGCGACCATCTCGAACACGATGAGCGCTACGACAGGACAAATGAGTTTCTGGAGATCGTCACACGAATCTGGAGCGCCGACGCTCCCGTCACCTACGAGGGGAAGTATTTCGACATACGCAAAGCCGCCTTTTTCCCGATCCACGTCTCCAAGCCCTGGCCGCCCATCTATCTCGGTGGAAGCTCGGAACCCGGCCGCCGGGTGGGAGCGAAATTCTCCGACGTGCACATGATGTACGCCGTCGACGTGGAGACCATCGCCAAAGACGTGCTCGATATGAGGCGGCGCGCGGCGGAGTTCGGCCGTGAGGAGAAAATACAATTCGGCGTGCGGATGCACATCCTTTGCCGGGAGACCAAGGCGGAGGCGAAAAAAGCCGCGCAAGCGCTCATCGAGGGGAGTGACATCTCGAACGTGCAGGCCTGGGCCGACATGAAGACCAGAACGGAGAGCACCGGGCAGACGCGCGTCAACGAACTGGCGAAGGGCGAATCGCTCTGGATCACCGACACCTTGTGGATGGGCGTAAACACCGTTCGCGCGGGCGCCGGCGCTTCGCTGGTGGGCACGCCCGACATGATCGCCAAAGCGCTCAGGGAATACGTGGACGTGGGTGTTCACACGTTCATCCTCTCCGGCTGGCCGCACGTCGAGGAGGTGGAGATATTCGGACGCGAGATCATGCCGCTGCTAGAGGATACGGAGCCCATCACCCTAAGGCAGCCCTTGCCCGCGCTCGCGGAATACGACTGAAGCGAGAAAAAATCGCCAAAGCAACAGAAAAAGGAAATTTTTGATGAACAGTTCCGCCGGCGCGCTCGGCGCCGAATCCAAGAAATGGGTCGACATTGCCGAATCGCTGGCGCAGGACAAATTCGCGCCGCGAGCGAAGATGATCGACGAGGAATCGCGCTTTCCGGCCGAGAATTATCAGGAACTGGCCGACGCCGGTCTTCTCTCTCTCATGGTGCCCAGGGAATTCGGCGGCATTGGCGCGGATTCGCTCACCTACGTCACGGTGCTCTCCAAAATTGCGAAAGGCTGCGCCTCCACCGGCCTCACCTTCAACATGCACAGCGCCGTCGTGGATTTTCTGGGGCAAATCGCCTCTAAAGAGCAGATGGAGCGCTACTTCTCCGAAGTGGTGAACGAAGGCGCCATCTTCGCCTCCATCACGAGCGAGCCGGGCAGTTCCTTCCGCGACAAGCTGGCGGTGCGCACCTCCATACGCGAGGACAACGGCCTCTACCGCCTTCACGGAAAGAAACATTTCTGCTCTCTCTCCACCGGGGCGACGTATTACTTCACCTGGAGCTATCTCGACGGCGCGGAAACCCTGCAAGAGGGTCTTCTGAACGTGATGATCCCCTCCGCGAGAGAGAACATTGAAATCCTGGATGATTGGCACACCATCGGCATGCGGGGAACGGCTTCGAACTCCCTGATGTTTCACGACGTCGCCGTGAAGCCGGACGAGATCATCGGGGATCCGGGCAGCATTCTCGGCAAGGACATGAGCATGTGGTCCCTGGGCTATACCGCCGTCTACATCGGCATCGCGGAGGCGGCCTATCAGTTCACGGTGGATTACGTGAAAAAGACGAAATCGGGCATGGGGGTTCCTCTGGGCGAACTGGACCGCACGCAGCGCCAGATTGGCGAGATGGCCATGCTGCTCGAGAACGCTCGTCGCGCCGCCGAGAAACTGGGCGCGCTCAGAGGAAATCTCGGAAAGATGGAACTGACCTTCATCCTCAACCAGGCGAAATTCCTGGCGACCGAAGCCGCAAAGGAACTCGCCGAGCAGGGAATCCGCCTGTGCGGCGGACGCGGGCTTCACCGCTCCCTGCCGATCGAGCGCCATTTGAGAGACGCGGTGGCCGGCATCGTCATGCCGCCCGCCAACGACCGCTGCCTCGAAACCATCGGACAGATCGCCCTGGGCCGCGAAGCGAAGACGCTCGACTTTCAGTAGCGACTCACCTCACAAGTCTCTTCTGTCCCAATAGGCTAAGCCAGCGAATGCTCTGGCAATGCGCATCCGCGAGGGTGGATTACACCTTACTCCCTCGTTCCCGCCTTTCCGGCGCGACGCGAGTCCCCATAAGCGGTGAGGCGGCCGTCATCCCCCACCGCCACGGCGTGCACGCCGCCGAAGAAGTGGTGGGGGTACGTATAGCGCGAAACCTCAAAACCGCTCTGGCGGGCTGAATCCAGAACCGCCCCATCCACCGCATCCTCGACGTGCAAGGAGCCTGCGTCCAGGTGCATGCGGGGGGCTTCCACTCCTTCTTGAAGGCTCATCTTCCGGTAAAACAGATTCAGGATCACCTGGGCCACCGCCGTGGGGATTCGGTATGAACCGGGACTGCCGACGCCTAAGCGGAATTTCTCCCCCTCGAAGACGAGGGTGGGGGCGTAACCCGCCATGGGCCGCTTGCCCGCGCCAAGGGAATTTCCTTGTCCCGGGCGGGGGTCCATCCAGTTCGTGTGGTTGTTCAGAATGACACCCGTGCCCGTCGGCACGACGCCCGAGCCCCACCCCATGCCCAGAGTCTGCGTCTGGCAGACCACGTTGCCTTTGACGTCCACAACCGTGAAATGGGTGGTAGAGCCCGGCTCCAAGTCATGAACGTGAATGACGGAGGAGCGTTCCTCGGATATTGCGGCAGCGGCATATTCCTTGCTCAATAGGCGATCTATCGGCATCTCGTAATGGAACGGGTCGCCATAGACCGAGAACCTGTCGCGAAATGCCGCGCGCATGGCTCGGGCAAGAGCCACACCGCGCGCGGGTTCATCCGCTGTATCCCAACCGGGCAGCAGGACTTCGAGGAAATTCAAAATCTGAATCAGGATGAGGCCGGAAGAAGGCGGCGGGGCGGTGAGGAAGCGCAGGTCCCGGTAACGAGAGGCGAGCGGCGCCATCCACCGTACCCGGTAGTTTTTAAGACCGGAGGCTCCCAGATAACCACCGCCGTTTCCCACTTCTTCCACAATGGCTTTTGCGAGCGTGCCCTCATAAAAGGCGTCCGCTCCTTTTTCCGCTATCTCGCGAAGCGTTTTCGCCAAATCCGGCTGGCGCAAGAGCGCGCCTTTTGCAAGCGGCGCGCCGGATGCCGAGTGGATTCTCGCGAGTTCGGGATATGCGGCGCAAAGTTCCTCAAAGCGCGGCTCCTCCTGCTGGCGGCGATAGAACCAGCCTACATGAAATCCCTCATCCGCCAGGCGGATTGCATTATCGAACAAATCACCCCAGGGCTTAAGTCCGTATTCGCGGTGAATCGCCTCCAGCCCGCGCAACAACCCCGGAATCAGGACGGAGCGATGGCCCCGGCCGTGCGCCTGGCCTGTGTGTTCGCCGTTTTCATCGCACTCGAAAATACCGGGTTCCATTCCAAGGGGGCACTCGTTGCTGAAATCGACAAACCTGGCTCTTTTCTCGTCCTCGCGCCAGATGAGCGCCACGCCGCCGCCGCCCAGACCGGAATAGTAAGGCTCCCCCACACCCAGGGCCAGGGAGACGGCCACCGCCGCATCGCAGGCGTCTCCGCCCTCTTCCATCACGCGCAAGCCCGCTTCGACCGCTTTTTCATGAGCCGCCGCTACGGCGAACATATGGATACCTCCCGCGTTTTCTCCATCATTGATTCCTGAAGATTATAAACATACCGAGGCTCCAGGGCGCACGCGTGAACGCGGGTCGTGCCCTACCATGTCATTTTTTGACTGCCCGCAATGACAAAACTGCATTATTTGCTGTAATTTAGGCGGGTTACCTTCGAATATCGCCGCGTTTTCTATAATCGGCACGTTATCGAGCCACGGACATCTGTGATGACAGACAAACCGCCAGATGGGGAAAATCCCTCCCTCACCGGGCCTGCCCAGGAGGAGAAAAACCCGCCATCCACTAACAAGCGACGCCCCCGGCAAAAGCGCTTCACGCTCTCTTTCGTCAAGAAATTCCTCCTTTTCCTGACCCTCGGCGTGGGCCTGTTCTTCGCCGCCGAGGCGGGATATTTCTGGTGGCAGAATTGGGAGCGATACGTCTCGACGGACAACGCCTATGTGCAGAGTACGCTGACGCCCGTGAGCGTCGAAATTCCGGGCGTGGTGAAAAAACTCCTGGTCAAGGACAACCAGGCGGTCCGGAAAGGGGACCTCCTCGTCGTCCTCGACAAGCGGCGTCATGAGGTGGCTCTCCAGAAAGCCAAGGCCGCCGTTGCCGTCGCCCGCGCGAAGTATGAGGCGAGCAAGGTCTCCGTCACCCACTCGATGGGTCGCGCGAGCGGCCTCCAGCAGGAAGCAAGCGCCCGACTGGAGACTTTGAGGCGCACCCTGCGCTCGGCCCGCGCACTGCTCGTTCAGAGAAAAAACGAAACGCGCGCCCATGCGGCGACGATGAACCAGGCGCGCGAGGATTTGAACAGAAAACTGCGTCTGCATGGCCAGAAAATCATTTCGGATGAGAACTTGGCGCTTGCGAACGCTTCATATGACGTCGCCAGGGCGAATTACGACGCCTCCCGGGCCGCGCTTAACGTGGAGGAGAACAAGGTCTCGGCTATCGTCAACCAGATCGTAGAGGCGCAGGCTGCGGTGGCGCTGGCCAAAAACGAGGATCGTTCCCGGCGCATGAAGAGCCATGACGCCGATTCCTTGAAGGCTGAACTCGAAGAAGCCCTGGCCGACTACAAGGAGAAGGAGCTTCTACTCTCCTACACCGAAGTTCGCGCACCCGTATCCGGCTACGTGGAGAAATCCGTCGACCCGGGAACCTTCGTGCAGCCCGGGCGTCCTTTGCTGCTCATCGTTCAGCTCGAGAAGGCATATATCCGGGCGAATTTCAAGGAAATCAAACTCGAGGGCATCCACGTGGGCCAGCCCGCGGAAATCGTGCTCGACGCCTATCCGAATCGAACGTTCAAGGGCCACATCGCGAGCCTGTACTCGGGTACGGGTGAGACCTTCTCTCTCCTGCCGCCCGAGAACGCCACGGGGAACTGGGTGAAGGTCACCCGCCGCATTCCCGTGAAGATACTGCTGGATGAAACGCCTCCCTCGAACTTCCCGCTTCTGGTCGGCATGTCCGCCTACGTGACCGTGGACACCAAAACACGGCGCGGCCCCCGCCTGCTGGCGTACCCTGTGGACAAGAAACCGCAAAACCAGAAACCTTGAACGCAAAAACGACTTCATCCGCTCCCCGAAGCGGGGGGGAAGCCACCCCGGAGATAAACTATCCCTCTCCCTTCAACCGCGCGATGATCACGCTCGCGGTCGTGTCGGCCGCGTTCATCTCCGTGATGGACGCAAGCATCGTCAACGTGGTGATGCCGCACATGCGCGGTTCGTTCAACGTCGATCTGTCCACCATCACCTGGGTGGCGACCATCTACACCATCGCCCAGATCATCACGATCACCATGTCGGCCTGGTGGAGCACTCTGCTGGGACGAAAGCGCTACTTCCTCGTCTCCTTCGTCTTGTTCACGCTGGCGTCGATTCTCGTCGGCACCTCGCAAACCTTCACCCAGATGCTCGCCTATCGCATCCTGCAAGGGCTCGGCGGCGGCGGACTCATCCCCGTCGCGCAGGCGATATTGCGCGAAACCTATCCGCCGAACAGACAAGGCTGGGCGATGGCCATGTTCGCAGCGGGCGTGGTGATAGCGCCCGCGATGGGTCCGGTAGTAGGCGGATGGATCACGGAAACGCTGAGTTGGCCATGGGTTTTCTACATCAACGTACCCGTCGCCGCCGTGGGACTCACCCTCGTCTCCATCTACGTGTACGACCCCCCCCACATGAAGCGTGGAATCAACAAGGTCGACTGGGTGGGCATCATCCTCATCGGCATCGGCCTCACCGCGCTTCAGGTCGTCCTTGAGCGCGGGCAGGACGAGGACTGGTTCGACTCGAACCTCATCATCGTGATGACGATATTCACCATCATCACCCTGACGGCGCTGGTCTTATGGGAACTCAAGACGGAAGAACCCATCGTCGATTTCAGGGTTCTCATGAACCTGAACCTGAGCGCCTCGTGCTTCGTGGTGCTGATCTTCGGAATCGTGATGTTCGGAACCACCTTCATCCTGCCGCAATTTCTGCAAAACCTGCTCGATCACGGCCCGTATGAAACCGGCCTCGTCATGCTGCCAAGGGGCATCGCCCTGTTCTGCATGATGCCCATCGTGGGACACCTGTACAATCTTGTGGATTACAGGATATTGATGTGTGGCGGCGTCGCGCTGGCCATGACGTCCTTGATTCTGATGTCGGGGCTCTCGTTGCAGACGGACTATTGGGACATGGTGTCGCGCCTCGTCATTCTGGGGTTCGGCATGCCCTTCGTCTTCGTCACCCTGACGACCGTCGCCTTCAGCACCACCGCAGTGACCGATATCAACTCCGCCACGAGCCTCTACAACCTGGCGCGCCGCCTGGGCGGCAACCTGGGGTTCGCCGTCATGGCGATACTTCTCGAACGCCGCACGGCCCTTCATCGCGTGAACATGGTGGGAAACATCACCGAATCGAACGCCACGTTCCTCTCATACAAAGAAACGCTATCGGAAATGCTCGTCCGCAAGCAAATCGACCCGCACACCGCGCAAATCAAGGCGATGGGCCTCATCGAACAGACCATCGACAAACAAGCCACCATGCTCGCCTACAACGACATCTATTGGATCATGGGATGGAGCTTCATTTTCGTCATCCCGTTCATTCTGGTGCTGAAAGTCAACAAGCAGACATGAAGTGCGGACGAAGCGGTGACCGACCACGCAGAGAAAATAAAGGGAACACTCCGGGCCAATAACGGAAAAAGGAGGGTTATTTCTTGGGGTAAATCCCAAAGGGATCCTTCAGCAGGACCTTCCCTGCAAAAATGAGAACGACCACGACCAAAATGATGAGGGCAAGCGTTTTCATCGGGAACCGACTCTCCCATATAAGCGCGAAAACTGGTGGGTCGCCGGGGAATCGAACCCCGAACCCACGGATTAAGAGTCCGTTGCTCTGCCTAGTTGAGCTAGCGACCCGATATGTGAATGATCGCCGATCGGCGATCATCAAACCGACGTTAGCACAGCGAGTCGTCATAACAAAACCGGTGCGGCCCATTAACTCTCGAACACTTTTTCGTGAACTCCGCCCCGCACCATCCCGGATGAACATCCTCCAAGAGAGCATGAAGCCACGCATTCGGAGTACCCGCGCGCCCGGCGGTTCACGGGTCTATTCGGATGTGGACTATCTTTCGGGAATCAGGCCGCGGGGATTGAAGCGCAGGACCAGCAACAGGATCAAGCCCATGGTCATCAACCGCATGTGGGCCGCGCTTTCCATGAGGTGCCGTCGCAAGCCGCTGTCTTCCGCAAGACCTGAAGTGAGCAGATCCGTCAACCACAGGCCGATGGGTTCGGCCTCGACCCAGAAGAACCAGATCACGAAACCACCCAGAACCGCGCCCCGGTTGTTGCCCGAACCGCCGACGATGACCATTACCCAGATGATGAAAGTGAAGCGCAGCGGCTGGTAGGAAGCTGGCGTGAACTGCCCGTCCAGGGTAGTGAGCATGGCACCTGCGACGCCGACTACCGCTGAACCCAGGATGAACACCTGGAGATGGCGTCTCGTGACGTCCTTGCCCATGGCGGCGGCGGCGAGTTCGTTGTCCCTGATGGCGCGCATCATCCGGCCCCACGGAGAATGGAGCGCCCGCTCGGAGAGCCACAACAGGGTGAAGAGGACGATGGCGAACAGTCCCACGTAGCATAATTTGACGAAGATGGAGGAAAACTCCACGGGCGATACACCCAGCAACGCGGCCCAATCCTGGAACCAGAGGGCCTGCTGAAGGTCGACCTCATAGGGCACGGGGCGGGGCAGTCCGCTCACGTTCTTCACGCCTCGGGCCAGCCAGTCCTCGTTCTTCAGGACCGCGATGATGATCTCCGAAATGCCCAGCGTGGCGATTGCCAGATAATCGGCCCTCAAGCCCAAGGCGATCTTTCCGATCACCCAGGCGACGGCGGCGGCGAGCAGACCACCCGCGACCCAGGAGAGCAGGATGGGCAGCCCCAGGCCGCCCAGAAACCCGGCTTTTGTCGGGTCTACGGCTTCGATGGCCTCAACCGCGGGGAAAAAGAACGCCCGCGCGAGAAAATAACCGCCGATGATGATGAAGGCGAGGAGGAGTTTCCGCGGCAGCCCGCCGGGAGCGCGCCTGGC
>CAYTSP010000052.1:0-12954 GCA_964440505.1 uncultured Nitrospinaceae bacterium | reverse complement strand
TCCCTACCTGCACGACAAGGAGACGCTCGAAGCGGACCGCGTCGTGCCCGGGGGCTGTAATTTCTGTTTCAACTGCTGCAGCGCCAAGTTCCATTTCCAGGGCGAGAAGCTCATCAACGTGACGGGGAACGATGAGGATCCCGTACTGAACGGAAAGCTCTGCCCCAAGGCGCAGTTCACGCTCCAGCTCCATCACAACGAGCATCGCCTGGAGTATCCTCTGAGGCGCGTCGGCCGACGGGGCGAAAATAAATTCGAGCGCATCACCTGGGATCAGGCGCTCGATGAGATTGCCGCGAAACTGGAAGCCTTAAGAGAACAATGGGGCCCTGAGGCGCTGGCGCTTTTCGTGGGGACCCGCACGGGTCTGATTACGCAAAAAGGTTACGTCCGGCTGTTCAGCCAGATGTGGGGAACCCCCAACCTGCAGGGGACGGACCCCTTTTGCGCGGCGGGCAAGGTGGTCGCCTACGAGGTGACGCACGGGATCAACGGCAACGGGAACAGCTATACGCCCGAGGACATCGGCAGCGCCGGGATGTATCTCTACGTCGGGGACAACCAGGCGGAGACGCGGCCGGTCTACTTCGGCAAAGTGAACGACTGGCGCATCAGGAACAAGACGAAGATGGTCGTGGTGGACCCGAGGCACACCGCGACGGCGGCCAAGGCGGATAAATGGCTCGCCATCCGCCCCGGCACCGACATGGCGCTCGCCCTCGCCATGGCGCACCATATTCTCTCTGAAAATTTGCACGATGAGCGTTTCTGCGATGAATGGGTGCTGGGCTGGGAGCGCTGGCGCGATTTCATATTCTCCAGGGGGTATACCCCCGATTGGGCGGAGGGCGTCACGGGCATAGCGGCAGTTGAGATTCGCGCGCTCGCCGAGGATGTGGCCCGGGCGGACGGCTGCGTCATCTTCGGCAGCCGGGGGCTCAACCAGCACACCAACTCGGTGCAGACCAACCGGGCGTTCATGTTCGTCGCGGCGATAACGGGGAACTGGGGCCGCAAGGGCGGCGCCTATGTGAACATGACGGCGGGCCCGCCCATCGCCGCCAACGCGCCCGAGCACAGGAGGGCGGAAATCAGGAAGCCGATGGTGCGCAGGAGCCCGGCGGGCTGGCTGGACGCCATGCGGGAGGGCAAGCCGTATCCCGTCAAGGGCCTCATCACGTGCAACAACCCGCTGGCGCAATGGCCGGGTCAGGATGAAGCGCGCGCGGCCTTCCAGGCGCTCGACCTGATCGTCCACATCGAGTTGTTCGCGAACGAGACCTCAGCCTATGCGGATTACGTGCTGCCGGCAGCGGGCGGGATCGAAAAAGGAGAGCTGGGCCGCACGAACGACGACAGGAGAATCGTCTGGATAGACAAGATGATCGACCCGCCGGGAGAGGCGAAACCCGACGGCTGGATATGGACGGAACTGGGGAGGCGCCTGGGATTCGGCGACGTGATGAAAGAGGAATACAAGGATCCGGGCAAGTTCTGGGACGAGATGTGCATCGACAACGATTTCCTGCGGGGCGTAACGCAGAAACGGCTCCACTCGGTTCCCTGGCGGTGGGTGCGTTTCCCCGTCGCGAGCGAAGACGCCCCCGAGCAGGAAACGCTTTACCTCGAAGGAACGACCGCCACCGGGCAGCCCGAGGGCAAGCGCTTCCCGACGCCGAGCGGGCGGCTCGAGTTCTGGACGGAAGCGCTGGAGGAAAAATTCGCTAAAGTAGGGTTGTCCGCACTTCCGGAGTTCTATAGCGAGAAAGAGAATCTCCTGGGGTTGCCCTATCTCGAATATGAACACGAAGACGACGACCTGGAAGTCCTCTCCCCGTTCAGCAAGGCGCCCACGGGTTCCCGCACCGCCAGGATCGTTCAGCCGGATGAGAAGAACCTGGGCGATGCGCTTCGCCGGAAAGGTTTCGAGACGACGCTGATAACGGGCCGCCCGCCCGCGCCGCATTTTCATAGCTGGACGCATTATTTCTGGCAGGCGCAGGAGATGTGGCCCGACCTCTATTGCCAGATTCATCCCCAGAAGGCGCAGGAATTGGGCATCGAGGACGGGGAGAAGGTCCGGGTGGAGACCGCGCACGGCGCCATCGAGGCGATGGCTTGGGTGAATGCAGGCATCCGGGAGGACTCGGTATACGTTCCCATCGGCTGGGGGGAGCGACAGCCCTACCATCCCTGGCGGTCGGTGAATTTCCTGACGGACATCACGCAGCGCGACCCGTGCTCGGACCAGACGAACCTCAAGAGTCTGCTGTGCCGAATCTCCAGGGCGTGAAGGGTTGGAAATATCGGGAATGGTACTCCCTTGAGAGGGAATAGTTGTGGTTTTGCCGACGCCTTTGATCTTCACTCCCCCTTGAGGGGGTTGTTGCCACTTCCCGGGAGTGAAATTCAAACACGGCGGGCGCGATGGTTTTTGTAGGGACAGGTCGCGACCTGTCCCTACGTTCTTGTTTGTCGACCGAGGTAAACCACCGTCATTCCGGCGGCGCGATTCCGTCTTGCCGCACATAGGTGTAGGGGCCGCATACATGCGGCCCTTATAATGGGTGAAAAAACAGGGTCGCATATATGCGACCCCTACACCTCGAATATGCAATTATGGAATACGTCGGACAAATGGGGCCACCCCTGAACCCCTTTCTCATGGCTGGGGCTTGATCCACATGCCGTCATTCCGGCGCATGCCGGAATCCAGAGCTGATGGGAATGGGGATGCACGGCGTTTGATGCCCTCTCATCGGTAGAAATTCGACAGATGTTAAAGACAAAGACGACCTGGATTCCGGCTTTCGCCGGAATGACGAACAAAACCGCACCGCTTCTTTTGAACAGGTCGTGACCTGGCCGAGGCTACTCAATCGGGTCGGGCTGAACGGGCACGCAAATTTCGGTTCTGATGTCGTCCTCCGCCGTTTCGCGGGGGTCGGTGAGGTAGCGGTACACCACGGGGCCTTCCCTTCTCCTGAATCCGCTGTGCGGCAGCCATTTTTCGAGCATCTCTCCCAGTGTGAGCCCAAGCGTGTCGTATCCCCCGGTGTGCGTTCCCACCGCATGCCAGCCGCCCGGAAAGTCCGTCTCATAAAGCTCCTCCGGCATGGGCAGGTCTGTGAGCGCCCACCGGCAGGCTTCGTATCCCTCCTCGCCGTGGTCGAATCCGCAGGCGGGGCCGACCCCGGGCAGGTTCGCGCATATCCTGAGCAGGCGGGCCTGGGTGAGGCCGATGATCTCAGGCGTCGCGGGCGCGTCGGTGCGAAGCGCCCAAAACTTCAAGCCGTCCAGTTCGAGAATTTTGACGGGCTGCGTTGTCCCCATGGGAGGGTCAGCTTGCGCTTTTCGATTTCAGGGCGTTTTGCAGCACGCGCCGGGCGAGGGTGGCGCAGTGGCGTTTGTGGGTGGGGAGGCCGCCGACGCTTTCGGCGATCTCCTCGGCGGTGATTAGTCCAAGTTCTTCGGCAGTCTTTCCGCGCACCATGTCCGTCAGGGAACTCATGGCGGCGGTAATCGCCCCGCAGCCGAGAATCCGTATCCTGGCGTCGGTGACCGCCTCGCCTTCGAATTTGAGATAGAGCGTCACCTCATCGCCGCAGGCGGGGTTCGTTCCGCTCCCCTCGGCGTCCGCGTCTTCGATGACGCCGATGTTGTGCGGATCCGCGATATGGGCGAGCACCGTCTCGTTATAGTGGTAGTCGTCTCTTGGAGCCAAAGGTTCTTCTCATGTTTTCGATGATTTGAGGCGGGGCGCCATCTCGCGGACCTTGCTGACGGCTTCGGGCAGCACTTCGAGCAACCTGTCGATATCCGCATCCGTGTTGCCGTAGCCGAGGCTGAATCTCAGCGAGCCTTGCACGGTTTCCTTGGGCAGGTCCATCGCCAGCAGAACGTGGCTGGGCTCGGGGGAACCCGAACTGCATGCCGCGCCGGTGCTCACGGCGATGCCCTCCAGATCGAGGCGAATCAGGAGCGTCTCCCCTTCCGCGCCGATGAAGCCCAGGTTCGACGTGCCGGGAAGCCTGTGCGCCGTATCGCCGTTGACCAATACGTCGGGAACGTGTTCGCAGATTTCGTTTTCGAGCCGATCCCTCATGGCGGAAATGTTCTTTGCGGATTGCGGGCCTTCGTCTTTCGCAAGGCGGCAGGCTTCCCCCATCGCCACGATGCCGGCCACGTTTTCCGTGCCCGAGCGCAGTTTTTGCTCCTGCCCGCCGCCGGTCATGAAGGGATCGAGTTCGGTCCCCTTTTTGACGTACAAAAACCCCGTTCCCTTGGCGGCGTTGATCTTGTGCCCGGTGGCGGAAAGCAGGGATACGCCGGCGCGCTCCACGTCGATGTGCTCCTTGCCCAGCGCCTGAACGGCGTCGGTGTGAAACAGGATGCCGCGCTCCCGGCAAAGAGCGCCGATTTCATGGATCGGTTGTACCGTGCCGACCTCGTTGTTGCCCCACATGACGGACACGATCTTCGTATCCGGCCGGATTGCCGCCGCCACGTCCTCGGCCGAGACGCGCCCTTTGCGGTTCGGCTTCACGTAGGTGACTTTCGTCCCTTCCGCTTCCAGTGTCTGGCAGGTAGCGAGCACCGCCTCGTGCTCGATGGCCGTGGTGACGACGTGGCTGGTGCCATGGGCGGCGGAGACGACGCCACGGAGCGCCCAGTTGTCGCTTTCCGTTCCACCGGAGGTGAAGAAGATTTCATCGCCCTCCGCAGCGCCGATGAGGGCCGCCGCATTGTCGCGGGCGTTTTCGATCGCGATTCTGGTTTCCCGGCCATACCGGTGGATGCTGTTCGGGTTTCCGAATTTCTCGCCGAGATACGGCTGCATCGCGGCCAGAACTTCGGGGTGCATCGGGGTGGTTGCGTTGTGGTCCATGTAGATGGTTTTCATGGGGCCTCTTGATTTTCCCGTGTCGGTTCTCGTACTTGGGAGAGTTCCTTCTCCAGGGCCGCGATGCGCTGGTTCAGGGCCTGAATGGCCGCTTCCACCGGGTCCGGCAACTCGTGGTGCTCGAAAGAAACGGGAAGCAGATCGTCCGTTTTGCCTTGCCCCTCCCGGTAGACGATGCGCGCGGGCACGCCGACGACGGTGCAGCCGGGCGGAACGTCCGAGATGACGACCGAACTTGCGCCGATGCGGCTGCCTGCGCCGATGACGTGCGGACCCAGGACCCGGGCGCCGACGCCTACGACGACGTTGTCCTCCAGAGAGGGATGCCTTTTTTCTTTCTTGAGGCTCACGCCGCCGAGCGTCACCCCCTGGTAGATGGTGCAGTTTTTCCCGATCTGCGTTGTTTCCCCGATGACGACGCCCATGCCATGGTCGATGAAAAGCCCCTCGCCGATTTGGGCTCCGGGGTGGATTTCGATGCCCGTGATGAACCGGTTCCAGTGGCTCAGCCAGCGCGCGAATAGCAGCAGTCCCCGTTTCCAGAAGTAGTGGGCCATCCGGTGCAGGCAGACGGCGTGGAATCCCGGATAGCAGAGAATCACCTCCAGTTTCGATCTGCAGGCGGGGTCGCGCTCCATGACGGCGGCGATGTCCTTTCGCATCGATTCGAATCCGCGCCCGAAACTTGCCATGAGTCCGCCCATGTCTTGTAATTCCTCAAGTCAAAGAAAAATCGGGGAAACACGCACGTTCCCCCGCATCATTCATCCATGATAGCACAGTGTGTTTCGGTATGCCTTTCGCCCGGTCGAATCACGCTAATACTTCTTTGAAAAATAATCGCTTAGAATGTCCGCGTGATCAAATGCGATTTCGGCGGGCAGGGTGGTTTTGCGGAAAACATCTGCGCGCCTCGCATCGTCCCGCGCCTTGAGGACACCCCCGAGTGGCCTTGCGATGAACACGACCGTGACGTTGTGCTGCCTCTCGTCGCGGTCGGGGTCGCTGTAGGCATGGAACTGACGAACCAGTTCCACGTCGAGGGAGGTTTCCTCCCTGGCTTCCCGGACGGCGGCCGCCTCGAGCGATTCCCCATAGTCGACGAACCCGCCCGGCAACGCCCAGCCATAGGGCGGATTTTTCCGCTCAATCATCACGATGCCCGCATCGCCCGTCCCGCTTTCGAACTCGATGATGACGTCTACCGTAAGATAAGGATTTCTGGGCGTTTCCATTTGTGACTCGCATTCGAGAGAACCGGAACCGGTGAGATACGGCTGATTTTCGCATATGAAGCCAGGCCCTTGCGACTACGTTTCCCAGGCCCATATAATGGAGTTGTTGAAAAAGACCTGAATTCGTGACTGTCCGTATGGGCTTGACCGAGGAGAGAGGTGACATGACTCCCCCCTTGAGGGGGAGTCGAAGAGGCCGAGTCCTTTGGACGAAGGCCGATTCGGTGGGGGGTAAATCACGTTTTTGCGCCATTCCGAATAATACCCCCCACCAGTTCGCTTTCGGGCTTGCGCCCTCACCTCACTGACTCCCCCTCAAGGGGGGAGTGGTTGTTGGCAATCTGCAAAGGGGAGAGGTTTGGCTTACCCCGTAAGCACTTTATCAACAAACCTATAATGCGGTGCTTCAAAAGGCAGTTCCGCCGGGAGTCGATTCATTCTTTCGGGGCATCGTCAAATTCAGCTTCCAACATGCAGGGGTGATGAAATGGTAAAGTTCAACATGGCGCCTACCGCCAGACGAATCGTAGAGCAGGTTCTCGACGTGAAAGAGGGCGAACTCGTGCTTCTCGTAACGGATTCGGATCGCCCCGCTTCGGTCACCGAAGCGCTGGCGCATGCCTTGAGCGCCGCGGGCGCCAAACTGTCCATCATGCACATGCCGCCTCATATGAACGGGGGAATCGACCCGCTGCCTCACGTGGGGGCGGCGATGGCGGCTTCCGACGTGGTGATACTCCAGACCAGCTTCGCCACCATCCATACCGAGACGGCGAGGAACTCGCTCAGGCAGGGCGCGCGCGTTCTGGACATGTGGGGGTGGCGCGAAGACATGATGGTCGCAGGCGGCGCCCTGGCCGATTACGACGAGGTCGCCCGGGTCACCCGAACGATTTCCGACATTTACACCGAGGCCAAGACGGGCCGGTTCACGACGCCGGATGGATGCGACATGGAATTCTCGCTGGAGGGGAGAATCTGCTTCCCGCTCATCGGCGTGGCGAGAAAATCCGGAGAATTCGCGGCGTGTCCGGATGGAGAAGCCGCCATGAGTCCCCTGGAGGGCACATCGAACGGCGTGATGGTGAATCCCTTCTCCATCGAGCGAAAGGATCTGGGTTTCGTCACCGAGCCCATGCGTCTCGAGATCAAGGACGGGAAAGTCGTGTCCATCACGGGAAGTGCCGCCGCGGACAGGTTCTGGAGATTGCTGGATGAAAACGGGGACCTGGCGAAGAACGTGGCGGAATTCGCCATCGGCACGAATCCGGCCTGCCGCCCCCGGGAGACGATGCGGGAGGCGAAAAAGACGTGGGGCACGTGCCACATGGCGGTGGGCGACAGCGGCAGCATCGGGGGCGTGGTCGAAGCACCGCTCCACATCGACATGATTTTCGACAACCCCACCGTATGGGCGGATGAGCAGATGATCATCCAGGACGGAAAAATTCTGGTGTAGCGCTTATTCGAGATGATAGTATGTGACCGCCGCGCCCGATGATGAAGGATGAAGATGGCACAAGCCCTGCTTCTCGAAGGCAAACCCGTGGCGGACAAGGTGATGGTGGAGCTCCAGGCCTCCATCGATGCCCTCCTTCCCCGGATGGGCAGACCTCCGGGGCTCGCCGTCGTTCTCGTGGGTGCGGATCCGGCCTCTCAGGTATATGTCCGCATCAAAGGTCGTTCCGCCAAGAAACTCGGCATCCGGACTTTCGATCACCATCTGGACGAGGATACGAGGCAGGAAGATGTCGTCTCGCTTATCGAAGAGTTGAACCACGATGAAAAGGTGGACGGGATGCTGGTGCAGTTGCCGCTTCCCGGACACCTGAACGAAGAAGAAGTGTTGCGCAAGGTATCCCCTCAAAAAGACGCCGATGTCTTTCATCCGGAAAATTTTGGAAAACTGGCGCTCAAACAAGGAGAGCTCAAGCCCTGCACGCCCGCAGGCGTGCTCGAGATTCTGAAGTTCTACGATATCGGCCTGGAAGGGAAGAAAACCGTCATCATCGGGCGCAGCAAGATTGTGGGGCTTCCATTGGCCATTTTGATGATGCATGAGAACGCGACGATTACGGTGTGCCACTCCCGGACGCGCGACATTCCCGCGATCACCAGAGAGGCCGACCTCGTCGTCGCCGCCATGGGGAGGCCGAAATTCCTGACGGCGGATATGGTTCGCGAAGGAGCGGTAGTGGTCGACGTCGGCATCAACCGGGTGGATGGGGAATTGGTCGGTGATTGTGATTTTGAGCCATTGATTGAGAAGGTTTCCGCCATCACGCCGGTGCCGGGCGGGGTGGGGCCCATGACGGTCGCCATGCTGATGGCGAATACGGTTCGTGCATATTCTCTCAAGTCCCAGGAAGCGAAAATATCGACCTGATAAGGGTTTTCGGATGAGCGTAGACCTTCTGGGTGACAACACGCCACGCGCGACACCTGCGGTGCTCACCGTCTCACAGCTCAACGCGCGCGTAAAAGAATTGCTGGAAGGTGAATTCGGCGAGGTTTTGGTCGAGGGGGAAATCTCCTCCTGGCGCACCTATCCATCCGGGCATTCCTATTTCGACCTCAAAGACGCCGCATCCAGGGTGAGCGCGGTGATGTTCTCGGGCCGCAGGCGGTTTTTGCGCTTCGAGCCGGAAGCGGGCATGCGCGTGATGATCCGCTGCCGGGTGACGCTTTATGAGAAAGACGGACGCTTCCAGGTCTCTGCGCTTTCCATGGAGCCACTGGGAGAAGGCGCGCTGGAGGTCGCTTTTCGCCAGTTGCATGAGCGACTGGAAAAGGAAGGTTTGTTCGATCCTGCGCGAAAAAAGGAGATTCCCGACCGCCCCCGTCGCGCGGCGTTGGTGACGAGCCGGGAAGGCGCCGCCCTGCAGGATATGTTGCGGGTTTTCAGGGAGCGCGCCCCGATTGTGGAACTCGTCATCGTCCACACCCGGGTGCAGGGAGAGGGCGCCGCGTCTTCCATCGCAGCGGCGATTCAAAGGGCGGATGAGAATCTCGCAAACATGGAGCGCCCCGTGGATCTCATCATTACGGGTCGCGGCGGCGGAAGCCGGGAGGATCTGTGGGCGTTCAACGAAGAGGAAGTGGTTCGGGCCATCGCCGGATGCAGGGCGCCCCTCATATCGGCGGTGGGTCATGAGGTCGATACATCGCTGAGTGATTTGGCCGCCGATGAGTCCGCGCTTACGCCTACGGCGGCGGCGGAGCGCGTGGCCAGAAGATGGCAGGGTGTCGCCCGGGACGTCACCGACCTGATCCATGATGCGCGCCGTGGATTAGAAACTCGAATCGCCTCTCTCGAAGCGCAATTTTCCCGCTTGCTTGGAGAATCCGCATTCAGAAGGCCGGAAGCCCCGCTCGAGTCGCTGGCGCAGCGGCTGGATGCTCTCTATGAGCGCATGAGCAGAGAAGCCGGGCATCAACAGGAAATGAGACGGGTGCATTTGGCGGGAATGGTTCCGAGGCTGCGGGTACTCTCGCCCAAAGAAAAAATTCTTGTGTCCATATCGGGACTTGAAGATAATTTGAAGCGCTTGCGCGCAGCGCACGGGTTGTTTTTGAAGAACAGGGTGGATGTCCTCAAGAATGCCGCCGGGCGCCTCGAGTTGGTATCGCCGCTGGCCGTTTTGGCGCGGGGATATAGCCTGGCGTACAAGGAGCCGGATGGCGCCCTGATCAAAAAAGCCGAAGATGTGAAGGGAAATGAATCCGTGCGGATTCGTTTATCGCAAGGCGGTTTATTGTGCCGGATAGAAGAAGTTTTTCCCGAGGGAGAGGGCCCATGAATACTGGAAATGAATCCACGAACCCGGATGCGGAACCGGAAAGTTTCGAGGCTGCGCTGGAGCGCCTGGAAGCCATCGTGGAAGAACTCGAAGAGGGCGAGCCTTCCCTGGAGAAGGCCGTTTTGCTGTATGAAGAGGGCGTGAAGCTCTTCCGCTATAGCCGTGAGCAGTTGAACGCGGCGCAAAAGAAGGTGGAAGAGCTCGTTGGAGAATCGGAGGAAACTTTTTCATTGCAGCCATTTGAAGATGGTGAAAACGATGAATGAGGCCGGAATCCCGGGGGGCATTGATGCGGAGGTTTACCTGAATAACTGGGCGAAACGTGTGGAAGAAGAGCTCGAACGCCTCGTGCCGGAATCCTCTGAACCCCGCGAGATTTTCGAGATCATGCGCTACAGCCTTTTCGCCGGAGGAAAACGCCTTCGCCCCGTGCTTTGTGTGGCTGGATGTGAAGCTGTGGGCGCGAATCCTGAATTCATCCTGCCTGCCGCATGTGCTCTCGAGTGCATACATTCCTATTCTTTAATCCATGACGATTTGCCCGCCATGGACGATGATGACCTCCGGCGCGGGATGCCTACGAGTCACAAGGTTTATGGCGAGGCGGCGGCGATTCTCGCGGGGGACGGGTTGCAGGCCCTGGCCTTCGAGTTGATGACGAATGAACAAATGGGTGCGAAAGTTTCGCCTGACCGTCATGTGAAGGCGATTCGAATGGTCGCCGATGCGGCAGGCGCGGCGGGCATGGTGGGTGGACAGCTTTTGGACATCAGAGCCAATGGCCTGGTGAGTGATGTGGCGCATTTAGAAGAAATCCACAGGAGAAAGACGGGTGCGCTTTTGAGAGTTTCTGTTTGTCTGGGAGGCCTGCTGGGCGGCGGTGATGAATCGCAGATGGAAGCGCTGCGGGTGTATGGCGAGAAGATTGGGCTGGCGTTTCAGATTGTGGACGACATTTTGGATGTGGAAGGTGATGAGGCCCTCATGGGAAAGCCCACGGGCTCGGATGAGGGGTTGAACAAGGCAACCTATCCCGCCTTGTATGGCATGGAGACGTCGAAAGGGCTCGCGCGCTCCGCATGCGGGGAAGCGTTGCAAGCGCTCGAAAATTTCCCCCAAAAAGCGCCTGAACTGGAATCTTTGGCGCATTTTATTATCTTGCGTCGGTTTTGACGATTGACTATCATTACCTGGCTGGTCTTTGAATAATCGCGGAATGTCTGAATCCGGGACATTCTTTTGATGAAATCAGATTCGATTTATGGTGAATTTCCGTGAGGGAGATGATATGGGCGAATTACTTGAGCGTATTGATAGCCCGGCGGATTTGAGGCGGCTACCGGAGGAGGAACTTCCTCAAGTCGTGGATGAACTCCGCGACATGGTCATCCAGGTGACCTCCGATACGGGTGGACACCTCGGCGCTTCGTTGGGGGCGGCGGAACTCATTGTAGCGCTTCACTATCTCTATGACACGCCGAAGGACAAGTTGATTTGGGACGTCGGTCATCAGGCCTATACCCACAAGATATTGACGGGACGCCGGGATCAGTTCCATACGCTGAGGCAGTGGGAAGGAATTGCCGGTTTCCCGGACAGGCGCGAGAGTGAATATGACCATCTGAACGTAGCGCATGGAGGCACCTCCATATCGGCGGCGTTGGGCATGGCCACGGCGCGGGATCTTTCGGGAGAGGATTTTCAGGTCGTCGCCATCATCGGAGACGGCAGCTTGACCGCAGGCATGGCGATGGAAGGGCTCAACAACGCCGGCGATGCGAAGAGAAATCTCACCGTCATTCTCAACGATAATAAAATGGGCATTTCGCATAACGTGGGCGCCATGTGCTCATACCTGGCGCGGATCATGACGGGTGAGTGGTCGAACCGTGCCCGCAAGGTGCGTGGCGAAGTTCAAAAAATACTGAGCCACCTTCCCGTGGTGGGCAGCCATGCCGTTACGCTTATGGACAGGGTGGAAGAATCTCTCAAAAATATCATCGTGCCGGGCATTTTGTTTGAGGAACTGGGTTTTCGATACATCGGCCCGGTAGATGGACACAGGCTCGATTTGCTGATTCCCACTCTACGGAACGTGAAAAACCTGGATGGTCCCAATCTGGTTCACGTCGTTACCCGCAAAGGTTATGGATACCCCTATAGCGAGGCGGAACCCATCACCTATCACGGCGTGACGAAATTCGATCCCGAATCCGGTAAATTCCACAAGAAAGCGCCCGGGCCTCCCGGCTACTCCAAGGTTTTCACCGATACCATGGTGAAACTCAGCCAAAAGGATGAAAAAATAGTCGCCATCTCGGCCGCCATGCTCGAGGGCACGGCGCTCGTCAACTATCAAAAAGTGTTGCCCGACCGCTGTTTCGACGTAGGCATGTGCGAACAGCATGCGGTGACTTTCGCCGCAGGCCTTGCGCTCGAGGGGATGAAGCCGGTCGCCGCCATTTACAGCACATTCTTGCAGCGCGCCTACGATCAGATCATCCACGATGTCTGCCTCACGAATGTGCCCGTTACCTTTGCGCTGGACCGGGCCGGTCTCGTGGGAGATGATGGGCCCACGCACCAGGGGGCCTATGACCTGGCCTATCTCCGGTGTCTGCCGAACATGATCATCATGTCGCCCAAGGACGAAAATGAACTCCAGAAAATGGTCTTGACCGCGATTGAACATCCGGGTCCTGCAGCGCTGCGCTTCGCGCGTGGTTCCGGTGAGGGCGTGCCGATGGATGAGGATATCGAGACGATTCCCATCGGAGAGGCGGAACTGCTGCGCGACGGCGATGACGTCGCTCTCATCGCCTTGGGCCCCATGGTGGGACTCGCGATGGAGTCTGCCGCGCAATTGGAAGAACTCGGGATACAGGCGTCGGTCTTGAACCTCCGCTTTGTGAAGCCGATGGATGATGAGAAAGTTTTGGAACTCGCCAGGCGGTGCAAGCGCGTCGTGACGATTGAGGAGGGGACGCGCGTCGGCGGAATGGGGGCCGGCGTTCTG
>CAYTSP010000051.1:0-3608 GCA_964440505.1 uncultured Nitrospinaceae bacterium | reverse complement strand
GCCCTTGCCGACGCGATGTTGCGGCGCAATGTTGAGGCTAAGGTTTCAGTAACTGAGGACGATATCGAAAAAGCCTACGCGCGGCCGGGATGGGGAGAAAAGGTCGTCACTATGGAGATTTTTGTGCCCAACCAGGAACAGGCGCGTCAAGTGCAAGCGCTTTTGGCACAGGGCGAGGATTTTGCGGAAGTAGGCCGTCAATTCGCTGCGGACCCTTATTACGGCGTGCATACCGGTGAAATCCGGCGGATGGCCTATTCGCCCTTCGATAGTCCCCGCGACCTAGCACAAGCGGGCTTCGCCCTGCCCGTGGGCGGGTCGGTGAACTTCACCCGGGCGCTGGAACGCGTGGTCGTGCGAGGCGGCGGCAAGGTGGTTACCAACGCGGAAGTTCGCGAGATCACGGTCGAAAGCGGAGATGCGACCGGCGTCATTCTCGATGACGGCACCCGCATCGAGGCCACCGAGTTCGTGGCGAGCGGAGTGAACTGGCCGCTCACGGTTCGCCTGGCCGGGGAGGACTACTTCGGCGGCAGGCTCGCCAGGGCGGCGCTCGAGTTCCAGTGGGCGAGCCACGGGCTTTGCACCATCCACCTGGCCCTCAAGGAAGCGCCCGACTTTGCGGCCGCGAAATACGAGCCCGACATCAACAAGACGTTCAACATCTTCTGGGGCGCGGACTCGACCGAGGAAATCACCGAGTGCTTCGACACGATCCACGACGGCGAACTGCCCAAGCTCATGGGCAACGGCGGGAGCAACAGCCACTTCGACCCGACCTACTCGCCCGACGGCACGCACGTGGGCTACTGGTGGCCGTTTGCGCCCTATGAGCTCAAGGACGGCGGGGCGGAGGCGTGGGACACGCGGCGCGAGGAGTACACCCAGCACTTCATCGACTCCTGGACGCCCTATGCGCCCAACATCAACCACGACAACATCATGGGCAGCTATCTCTACACGCCGCTCGACATCGTTCGCATGAACCCGAACTTCGTACGCGCGAGCCACCACGTGGGCGCCTACATTCCCGAGCAGTTGGGCTACAACCGCCCGCATCCGGAGGTGAGCGACTTCCGCACGCCTGTCGGGAAGCTGTATCTGTGCGGTTCGAGTTCGCACGTGGGCGGTGCGGTGACGGGAGCGCCCGGTTATAACTGCGCGAACGCGATCGCCGAAGACCTGGAAATCGAACGCTTCTGGGCGCCCGTCGAGACCATGATGGCCTGAAGACAGAGATCTGATTCGCGTTTTACGAGGAAAGGATAAAATTTCATGGAATTGATCGACCTCTCACAAACCGTGGCGGCGGGTGGATTCGAGCGTCCGTTCCACCCCAAGGTAGCCATTGAGCCGATGATGACGCACGAGGAGTCATCCGAAAGATTTCTCGGGAAATTCTCTTTCGCGGCCATGAAGCTCACGCTTTCGGACCACACAGGAAGCCACGTGGACGCCCTCAACCACTACGTGCCCGGAGACGCGCCCTCCATCGACCAGTTGCCGCTCGATCGCTTCTATTCGAGCGCGATTTGCGTGGATTTCTCGGACGTCGCGCCCAAGACCTACATCGAAACCGAACACATCGAGCGCGAACTGGAAAAACACGGGCTTTCCATCGAAGAGGGTGACGCCTTTTTGTACTACACGGGCCATTTCGAGAAGTCCTTCAAGGACCCGAATCCCGATGTATGGTGGAAAGAATTCGCAGGCCTGAGCCGGCCCGCCACCGAGTATCTCGCCGATCGGGGGGTGCGCAACATCGGCTGTGAGGCGTTTACGATAGAAAACCCCACGCAGATGTTTCCCGAGTCGGAAGAGCCCTACCCCTCGCATCAGGTGTGCAAGGAACGGGGGATGCTCAACACGGAGAACCTGGTGATCCCCAGGCGCCTGGTGGGCAAGCGCTTCACGTTCCTGTGCTTGCCCATCAAGCTGAAAGACGCCACGGGCTCGCCGGTGCGCGCCGTGGCGGTGCTGGACTGATCTAGAGGCCGAAGCCGAATAGCGCGTTCGCGTTGCCGAAGGCCGCTTTTTCGATTTCCGCCTCGGCGATGCCGCCCCGGCGCATGGCGCGAATCGCCCGGGGGATGCAATAGAGGTCGTTCGACGTGTAGGGAATGAGGTCCGAGTTGAGCATCATGCGCCCTCCCCCGTGACGCCGCACCCACTCCACGACGGCGGAGGGGGGAATCGGCCGAAGCCGGCTGCCGAGGCTCGTCGCGCACCATGCGCCCGTCTCTTCGTGAACGAAATCCACTATCGTCGCATCCACGTGGTCGACCACGAGCAGTGCGTGGTCGAGACCTGCGGCATCGATGACTTCCAGGTCCATCTTGAGGTAATGGAGCCTGAACGCTTCGGGCGAAACCTCTCCTTGCGTGTCCACGCCGCCCAGGAATTCCTTCGGGTTCTTGTAGGTGGGCGTGTGGAGGATCAGGGGCTTTTTAAGCTCCGCCGCGAGGCGCGCCTGAGCTTCGAGGCATCTGGCCTGATCTTCCAGATCCCAGGAAAAGCCGAAGTATTGCCCCGGGTCCAGACCCACTTCACCCAGGGCGGCCACCCGATCGTTCTCCAGATAGCCGGGAAGCGCGTCGATGAGCCGCTCCCAGCCGTCCACCCGCGTCATCGAACTCACGCCCACGGCGCACATGGCGCGAATATGGTGTTTGGCCTCGGCCGCTTCGGCCATCCTGAGAGGACTCTCCCAAAGCCTCTCCACATCCTCCGGCCCGGGCGCGCGCTTCCATATTTCGCGGTGCACGTGGGGGTTCCCGCAAGAGATGACGGAACCCGCCATCCCGCACATGCCCTGTAGTTCCCAGTCGTCGAAACTGAATCCATGCAGGTGATTGTGGCAGTCGATGAACCTGTCCATTCTAGGCCCCTGGTTTTCTCGCCAGAAACACGTAGCGGTTGAGACTGAAGAAATACTCCCCACGCTCGCCCAGCGCCATCAAATCCTCCGCCCAGGCTTTTGCCTCTTCCTTCGGTACGCCGCCCTTGCGGATGACGAAGGGCACAATGACGCTCACCATGCCGTGGCTGTAGTTCTCCGCAGGATACTCCGTATTGAGGAGCGGCAAAACCCTCGAATCTACAATCTCGAAGCCTGCGCCATGCAAAAGCTGCGACAGCCTCCTCGGCAGATGAGGATCGGCCAGATGCGCGTCCCATGCGGCGAAAATCCGCTTCGCCCGCTCGGCGTCCTGCGCGCTCCAGACGAGCGAACCCCAATCCGTATCCATGATGAGGGCGCGTCCGCCGGGCCGCAACACGCGGAAAAGCTCCGTCAGTGCGGCCTCCATGTCGGTGACGTATTCATACACCTGGGAGACGATAGCCGCATCGAAACCGCCATCCTCGAAAGGAAGGCTCAGCGCATCGGCCTCGCGGAACGACACCTGCGGCTGCGACGCGCATCGCTCCTGCGCGAGGGCGAGCATGGGCGCGCTCTTGTCCACGCCGAAAACGGCGCCTCCCTCCCCCACCATGCGCCCGGCTTCCAGCGTCATGAAGCCCGGGCCGGAACCCAAATCGAGCACGCGCTCACCCGGCTGTGGAGCGGCAATCTCCAGAAGGACGCCTCGCTGCGCGGCCACGTCCGC
>CAYTSP010000050.1:0-3158 GCA_964440505.1 uncultured Nitrospinaceae bacterium | reverse complement strand
CCCTCGGCCCCATGCCCTTTGGGCTCCACGGGCACCGCCGCGAACAAGGAGGAGACCCTCTGGGCCTCGTCGCGAATCACGAGGAGACAGGCGCCCTCCGGCCAAAAGCAGTTCGCCAGTTTTTCGAGGTATTCCCTGGGAATCGCGGCGGTCTGCTCACCCGCTCCCTGCAGGTAGCCCAGTTCGCTCACGCGAAACCTTCCGCCCAGCCTTTCGTACAAACCCATCATCACCGCCATTCGTCCGGGATGATCGGGTTCGATGGTGCGCAGGAAACCCGCGCTGTAACGCAAGGACGCCGTGAGCGCCTCCAGGAACGAGGCGATCCGGTCGCCGGCCTGCTCCACGAGAAGAAGCTGGCGGCGGTTGGACCTCTCCTCGGTCTCGGCCTTGGTGTCGGCGTAGAGGCGATAGGAGAGAAAACTCAACAACACTATCAGAATGAACGTCGCGCCTATCGTGCAGTACTGGAATTTCTGGTTCGCCCGGCGCGACCGGGCGATGCGCGAGCGCGCCGAATCCCCGGCTTCATTGTCCGGCCCCGGCAGCGGCGGCGTACGCCGCCCGAACCATCGTCTCGAAATCATCCGAATGGCACTCGTCCATGCGTTCGGCATCGGCTTCCCTCGGAGATTCGGCCTCTATCGTCCCACCCCGGCGCCGGACCGAGGCGTTTTGCGCTTCCGGCTCTGAAAACCACTACCTGGCCCCGGCGCCGAGCGCTTGACACGGGGAAAATCCCCCCATATCTTGAACAAATTAGCACTCAATTTCCTTGAGTGCCACACTAAAGTCCAGAGGGGAAGACGCCCCACCGGGAGATTTTTCAAATGGACGCCCTGGAACTTGCCCAGAGAAACCGGGAAATCCTGCGCGCCATCATCAACATTTTCGTGGATACGGGCGAACCCGTGGGGAGCCGCACGCTCTCGAAGTACACGGACATCGCCCTGAGCCCCGCCACCATCCGCAACATCATGAGCGACCTGGCCGATGCGGGCTTTCTCACCAAGCCCCACATCTCCTCCGGCAGGCTCCCCACCGACCTGGGATACCGCGTCTTCGTCGACGACCTGATGGATTCGCATACCCTCACGAGCGAGGAGGAGGAGTCCATGCGCCTCGGCGCCTCCGCGCAGGCCGCTCAAATCGAACAGGTGCTCGCGCAGGCCACCCGCATCCTTTCGGAACTCACCAACACGGCGGGGCTCGTGCTCCTGCCCGCAGGGGAGCAGCTCCACTTCAAGCACATCAACTTCGTGAAGATGTCGGAGGAAAAAACCCTGGCCGTCATCGTCTCCATGAGCGGGATGGTGCAAAACCGCGTCATCCCGGCCGAAACCCCCATCGACCAAGAGGAGTTGAACAGGATTTCGAACCTCCTGAACGAGGAGTTCAGCGGGCTTGCCTTGAGGGATGTGCGCGAGAAGATTGTTCAGAAAATGGCCCATGCGCGGGACAACCTCGACACCCTCTATCAGCAGGCCCTCAAGCTCAGCAAAGAGGCGCTCTCGGAATCCGAAGCCGCGCAGGAATCCCTTTTCGTGGAAGGGGCCTCGCGCGTGTTCTCACAGCCTGATTTCGCCACCAACGCCGAGAAGCTCCAGTCTCTCTACCGCACGTTCGAAGAAAGAGAGAAGCTCGTGCGCCTGCTGGACAAGTGCCTGGGATCCTCGGACATCACCATTCTCATCGGTTCGGAGAACGATTTCGAGGAAATGAAGGATTGCAGCGTCGTCGCCCAGCGCTACTATATGGACGACCGCCCGCTGGGCAGCATCGGCATCATCGGCCCCAAGCGCATGCGCTACGACCGCGCCGTCTCGCTCGTGGAATGGACGGCGGACTCGGTGTCGAAATTCCTCTCCTCGGGAAAACGATAGACAAAAAAGCGCTTCCATCCCCCCCGGCGGAGGTCATGATTCGGTGAAGGTCGCCGACGCCCTCAAGATTCTGGGCCTTGCGAAAAACCCCTCTACATCCCAGCTCAAAAGCGCCTACAAGAAACTGGCGCTCGAATTCCATCCGGACAGAAACCCCGGCGACCCGGAGGCGGAGAAGCGCTTCAAACAGGTTGTCATCGCCCACGAAACCCTCCAGAACCCGGAACGCTCCGCCCCCGGCGCAACATCTCAGAGGCGGAAATCGGCGCGGCAAAGAGGCGAGTACGAGGAGAAATGGGAGGATATCTTCTCCCATATCTTCAAGAACGCGCGGGGACCCGTGGATGATCGTAAAACCGCTTTCCTGGACTTGCACGCCCAGGTCGAGGTGACGCTCGAGGAATTGACGAGAGACTCCGAAAAAGAGGTCGCCGTCTCGCGCCGCGTTCGCTGCGCCTCATGCGAAGGAAGCGGCTTTGAGCCCGGCGCACGGGTGGGCGCCTGCCAGGCGTGTAAGGGCGCGGGCGAGGTTCGCTACAGGCAGGGCCTCGCGGAGTTGTGGGTCCCCTGCTCCGCTTGTGACGGGAGCGGTGAACACACGGGCGAGAGTTGCGGGGACTGCGGAGGAGAGGGCCGCGTCAGCAGGCGAGAGAACGTGAGGGTGGCGATTCCCGCCGCGGCCAAAGAAGGCGCCCAAATCAAGATCAAGGGCAAGGGCGATGAAGACGCGCGCACCGGCGAGGCGGGAGACTTAGGCGTCACGGTACGCTCGAAGCCCCACCCCATATTCCGGAGGGAAGGCAACGACATCCTCTTCGACCTGCCGGTGAGTTTTTCCCAGGCCGCGCTCGGCCACGAAGCCCTCGCCCCCACGCTCAGGGGCGCGCGGAGTGTCAAGATCCCCGCGGGAACCCAGTCGGGCCGGGTGTTTCTCCTGAAAGGAGAGGGGCTGTCACCGGCGGGCGGGCGGAACACGGGCGATCTGCGCATCCGCGTGACCATCGAAACGCCCACCAGGCTCAGCGAGCGCCAGCGCGAAATACTGGCCGAGTTCCAGAAAATCTCCTCGCCGTCCAACCACCCCAAGGCGCGGGCGTTTCAGGAGAAGACGCGGCCCCTCCCCGAATGAGGCCGTTGAAAAAATCCTGCCTGCGACCCCCGCAAACCGCCAACGCCTCTTTCCTCACCCTGAGTAGCCGCCGAAGGTCAAACGCGACTGAGAAGGGGTTGTTGAAAAAGACCCCCTCTCTCGGTCGGAGCCGACCAGGGCGGGAG
>CAYTSP010000049.1:0-4220 GCA_964440505.1 uncultured Nitrospinaceae bacterium | reverse complement strand
GAACACTCTCGATTGGTGGGGGTCAGCAACCCCTTTGGCGGGACTTTCTCAACAACCTGCAAGCGGGGCGGGGCAATCCTCCCCGATTTCCACGTCTCCCGGTTGCCCTATCCGCCCGCTATCGTGTAAGCAGTTCTCTTTGCGCCTCTTGGGCGCTATCCCTCAGGATGGGGGTCTGTTGAATAAGTCCCGGATTCGTGATTCGGTGAATGTAGCCGATGGAGGAGGATGGAGATAACACTCCCCCCAGAGGAGGGAGAGTGTAGGGGTCGCATACATGCGACCCGGCATTTTTTGCCGTCCGTCATGGGCCGCATATATGCGGCCCCTACAAGTTCATTACGATTTGCGGGGCTTTGTAGGGGCGGACCCGTGTGTCCGCCCGGTCTCGATACAGGGTTTTTCAACAACCCCGGTGGATATGGTTCGAAAGAGGACATACGAGGATGGCGAAGCGAGACGCGAAGTCTAAGATGTCGAAGACCCGAAAACCCTGGGGCGGGAGGTTCCAGGGGGGGACGGACGCGCGCGCCGAGGCCTTCACCGAGAGCGTTTCGTTCGACTACCGCCTGGCACCTTATGACGTCCTCGCGTCCATCGCCCACGCGGAGATGCTGGGGGCGCAAGGCATCATTGCGAAAAAGGACGCCCGCGCCATCGTCTCAGGCTTAAAGGCCATTTTGAGGGAGGTGGAGGCCGGCGCGTTCGAGTTTAAGGCCGAGCTCGAAGACGTGCACATGAACGTCGAGGCGGCTTTGACGAAGCGCATCGGCGCCGCCGGCGGCCGGCTGCACACCGCCCGGAGCCGGAACGACCAGGTGGCCACCTCGCTCAGGCTTTGGCTGAGGAGCCGGATCGACGAAACGCAGGAGGCGCTCCTTGCGCTCAGGCGCGCTCTTCTCGCGCAGGCGGAGGCGCACGTCGGCACCGTGATGCCCGGCTATACGCATCTGCAGCGCGCACAGCCCGTCTCGCCGGCGCATCACCTGCTCGCGTATTCCCAGATGCTCAGGCGCGACGGGGAGAGGTTCGCCCAGGTGCGCGAGCGCGTGAACGTCCTGCCGCTGGGCGCGGGGGCGCTTGCGGGCACGAGCCACCCGGTAGACAGGAAGATGGTGGCGAGAAAGCTCGGGTTCGCCTCGGTTGCGGAGAACAGCATGGACGCGGTGAGCGACAGGGATTTCGCGCTGGAGTTCGCGTCCGCCGCCGCCATCGCCATGATGCACTTGAGCCGCCTGGGGGAGGAGGTCATCCTCTGGGCGAGCGGGGAGTTCGGCTTCGTCGAGCTTGCGGATTCGTTCGCGACGGGAAGCTCCTTGATGCCGCAGAAGAAAAACCCCGACGTGGCCGAGATCGTCCGGGCCAAGAGCGGGCGCGTGTTTGGCGATCTCATGGCCCTGCTCACCTTGATGAAAGGGCTGCCGCTCACCTATAACCGGGACATGCAGGAGGACAAGGAGTCCCTGTTCGACGCCGCGGATACCCTGCTGGCCTGCTTGGGGGTCATGGCGCCCATGGTCGAATCCATGCGGTTTCAGCCCGAGGCGATGGCCCGGGCCGCGGAGGGCGGGTACATGACGGCGACGGACCTGGCGGACGCCATGGTGCGGCGGGGCGTTCCGTTCAGAGAGGCGCACGAGGCGGCGGGGCGCGCCGTGCGAATCGCGGTCGAGAAGGGAGTGCCCCTCGGGGAGTTGAGCGCCGGGGATTTGAAGCAAGCGGACGCCCGGATCGAGGCGGGCGATCTGGCGGAAACGGATCTGGAGAAATCCCTGCGTTCGAGAAGCAGCATGGGCGGCGCTTCTGTGAGAAGCGTGCGGGCCCAGATACGGGCCGAGAAAAAACGATTGGGAATATAGGATGATGAAGAGAATTCTACTGGCGGGCGTCCTGATCCTCGCGATGGCCTGGATGGCTGCGGGTTGCGGCGTCAAGGGACCGCCGAAACCCCCCAGGAGTCCGGTTGCCGGGAGTTCGTGAGGACATCGGGCTTCGCAGGACTCGGAAAGAGAGCTTTCAGAATGCACCATTTCGATTACAAAGACGGGGAGTTGTGCGCCGAAGACGTGTCCTTGACGAGGCTGGCGGAGGAGGTGGGAACGCCTTTTTACGTCTACAGCCACGAGACGCTCTCGCGTCATTTCCGCGTCTTCGACGAGGCGTTCGCATCCGTTCCGCACCTCATCTGCTTCGCCATGAAGAGCAACTCGAACCTGGCGATACTCCGCCTGTTCGGCGCGATGGGCGGCGGGCTGGACATCGTTTCGGGCGGGGAACTGTTCCGCGCGGTGAAGGCCCGGATGCCCGCCGGTCGCATCGTGTTCGCGGGTGTCGGCAAGTCGGATGAGGAGATCGCCTATGCGCTCGAAATGGGCGTGTTGCTCTTCAACGTGGAGAGCGAGGAGGAGTTGGTGAACATCGGCTCCGTGGCGAGCCGGGTGGGCAAGCAGGCGCGGGTCGCGATCCGGGTGAACCCCGACGTCGACCCCCAGACCCATCCCTACATCACCACCGGCCTCAAGAAGAGCAAGTTCGGCATCGACATCAACCGTGCGCGGGAGCAGTACCAGACGGCGGCGAAGCTCGAAGGCGTCGATCCCTGCGGCGTGCATTGCCATATCGGCAGCCAGATAACGTCGAGCAGCCCGTTCGCCGATTCGGTGGAAATCGTGGCGCGGCTGGTGGGCGGGTTGCGTGATGACGGCCACGACATCCGCTACCTGAACCTGGGCGGCGGCCTCGGCATCACCTATCACGACGAGGCGCCGCCTCTGCCCAAGGACTACGCGGCGGCCATATTGCCGAAGCTGAAGGATTTGGGCTGCACGCTCATTTTCGAGCCGGGCCGCGTCATCACGGGCAACGCGGGGGTGCTCGTCACGCGCGTGCTGTACGAGAAGGAAAACCCCGAGAAACGCTTCGTGATCATCGACGCCGGCATGAACGACTTGATCCGCCCCAGCCTGTACCAGGCCTTCCAGGACGTGTGGCCCGTGGAGGAAGCGGCGCGGGAGAGGACGAAGCACCTCACGGACCTGGTGGGCCCCGTATGCGAGAGCGGGGACTATCTGGCCAAGGACCGGGATTTGCCCGAGCTTCACCGCGACGATCTGGTGGCCGTCATGAGTTCGGGCGCCTATGGCTTCACCATGGCGTCGAACTACAACTCGCGCCCCCGGCCGCCCGAGATTCTTGTGCGCGGGGATGAGTATCATATAATCAGGGAGCGCGAGACGTATGACGACCTCATACGCGGCGAGCACATACCGGCATTCATCGAAGAGAGGCGGATTCCGTGAGCAAAATCGCTTTTACCAAGTTCAGCGGAAGCGGCAACGATTTCATCTTCATCGACAACAGGAACCTGGAGCACCGGGCCGATGAGATGATCGGCTTCGTCCAGAGGGTTTGCCGCAGGGGCCAGTCCGTGGGCGCGGACGGGCTGATGTTCATCGAGCCGAGCGAGCGGGCCGATTTCAAGTGGCGCTTCTTCAACGCCGACGGTTCGGAGGGCGAGATGTGCGGGAACGGCGGGCGTTGCGCCGCGCGCTTTGCGAGAGAACTGGGCATCGCCGCGGATTCGGTGTCGTTCGAGACCATCGCGGGCGTCATCGACGCGACGATGAACGGCTCGAGAGTCAAGCTGCGGATGACCCAGCCCTTTGATTACCGGGCGGGTATTGAACTCGATATCAACGGGAGGGGAGTGGTGGTGGATCACCTGAATACCGGCGTCCCCCATGCGGTGGAGTTCATGAGCGATGTCGAGTCCGTGGATATCGTGGGCGATGGCCGGGCGATCCGCACGCACGATGCGTTTGCTCCTGCGGGCGCGAATGCGAACTTCGCCCGGGTGAGCGGGGAGAATTCGGTAATTCTGAGAACCTATGAGCGGGGCGTGGAGAACGAGACCCTGGCATGCGGCACGGGCGCGGTGGCCACGGCGATACTCGCCGCGGCGCGCGGGCTCGTGAGCGCTCCGGTGGACGTGAACGTGCGCAGCGGCGAAATCCTCAAAATCTATTTCGAGGGCGCAGGCGCGGACGTGCGCGACGTCTACATGGAAGGGGAGACCCGGCTCGTCTACGAAGGTGAGATGACGGAAGAGGCGCTGCTTTGAATTTCGATCCGGCTTTCAGGGGGTTGTTGAAATAGTCCCTGAGAGGGGTAAAGGCAACCCTCTTGAAAGGGAAACCTCATAAAGGCAACCCCCCCTACCC
>CAYTSP010000048.1:0-4601 GCA_964440505.1 uncultured Nitrospinaceae bacterium | reverse complement strand
CAAGATTCCCCGAAAGGGCGGCCCCGGCATCACGCGCTCCGAACTCCTGCTGATCAACAAGATAGACCTGGCCCCGCTCGTGGGCGCGAGCCTCGAAGTCATGGACCGCGACGCCCGCAAGATGCGCGGCGAACGCCCGTTCCTGTTCACGAACCTGAAAGCCGAGCAGGGTCTCGATGAGGTGATCGGCTGGATCGAGCGCGAACTCCTCTTCGTGGAGGCCTGATGCCGCTCGCGAGCGCAGCCGCGCCCTCCCGCGTGGGACGCCACGGCGTCGCGCTCGCCCGGTTCGCGCGCGCGGGCGGGCGGACGTATCTCGCGGATTCGTACTTCAGGGTGCCGCTTCAATTGATGCGCCCCAATTATCCCGAAGGGGAGGCGCCTGCCCACATGACGCTCATCAACCCGACGGGCGGGCACGTGGGCGGCGACGTTCTGGAACTGGAAATCGCGCTCGATGAGGGCGCGCGCGTCCTGTGGACGACGCAGGGAGCCACCAAGGTCTACAAGAGCCTGGGCGAGCCTGTGGTTTCGACGACCAGGATCGAGATGGGCTCAGGCAGCGGCCTCGAACTCCTGCCCGACCCCATCATTCCCTACGGGGATTCCATCTACGCGCAGGAGACGAGAATCTCCATGGCCGAGGGCGCGAAACTCCTCTACGGGGAATCGCTCTATCATGGCCGGGTCGCCTCGGGCGAGCATTTTGATTACACGTCCTTGAGATTGAAGCTGCATATCGATTATGCGGGCGCGCCGCTCCTGCGCGACGTGATGGAGGTGCGGCCGGGAGATTCGGACCCCGAGCGCCTGGGTCTCTTCGAGCCGTTTCCTTATCTCGGTTCTTTCTACGTTGCAGGCGGGACGGATGAGGCGTTGGACCGTATCGCCGGGCAGGTCGACGCCCTGCTGGCGGGAGCTTCCGGCCTGGCGGGCGGCTGCACGAGGCTCGCCGGCCCCGGCGCGCTGGTGCGCTGGCTGGCGGATTCGCCCGAAACGCTTCGCAAGGCCCATTTCGAAATCTGGAGCATCGCCAGAAAAACGCTTTTCGGCCGGGAAGCGACGCCGCTCAGGAAGTTCTAGGGGAGGGCTGAGTACGCTTTCCTTCCCCTGAGGGCCGTTCGCGAACCGCTCCTGCGTGACACTACGTTTTCTCCCTTCCAGTAGCAGGGACAGGCCCCTGTGCCTGTCCGGCTACGCAAGACGCGATGGTACTGTAAGGGAGGACCTGTGTGTCCTCCACCCGCACCGGGCGGATTTCCACCGGCGAAGCAAAAAGGTGCGCCGGAGTGTTCTCTCAGGCGCCGTCTCGATTTTTCTTGAGTCGATGTCGAACATAAACTAACATTCCAACCAGACCACCCGATCCGGGCCGGCAGTTGTCATGATGAAGCGCACGGGTGGATGCTGCCGGGCCGCGTCGAAACATGCGCGGCTTCATGGAGGACAACGGATGGATGTGATTCGCAGAGCCATCGCCCATGCCTTGTCCGCATCGCTCGCCGCGGGCGTATTCTTCGGTTTCCTGAACAGCGCCGCCGCGGAGCCGATTACGCTTCGGGTGCACACTTTCAACTCGCCGAAAGCGATCGCCGTTCGCCTGTTCTTGCGGCCATGGGCCCGGGAGGTCGAGAAGAGGGCCGGGGGCCGGGTCAAAGTCGAGGTGTTTCCGTCGATGCAGCTCGGCGGCAAGCCGTCGCATCTCTACGGGCAGGCGCGCGACGGCGTGGTCGATATCATCTGGACCCTGCCCGGCTACTCGCCGGGCCGGTTTCCGTTGACCGAGGTGTTCGAACTGCCCTTCGTTTGCGGGGACGCGGAGGCGACCAGCCAGGCGTTGACCCGTTTCCACCGCAAGTGGCTGCGGGATGAATACAAGGACACCCGGCCCCTGGTGTTCCATACCGCAGCACCCGGCCATATCCACACGGCCGGCAGGCAGATTCGTACGCTCGAAGACCTGAAGGGCGTGAAGATGCGCGCCCCCTCGCGGGCCAGCGCGGCGATGCTCAAGGCCCTTGGCGCCACCCCGGTCGGCATGCCGGTGCCGAGAGTCTACGAGGCGCTCTCAAGGGGCGTGGTGGATGGAGCCTGGCTCCCGTGGACCATCATGCGGCCCTTCCGCCTCCACGAAGTGACGAAATACCACACCGAGGTGTCCCTGTCCTGCGTCCTGTTCCTGATGACGATGAACAAGGCCCGCTACGACGGGTTGCCCGCGAAAATCAGGACGATTATCGACGAGACCACGGGAATCGCGCTGGCCAAACGACTCGGCCGGTTGTGGCAGGAAGACGAGAAGCCCGGCCGCGCGGTCGCCCGGAAGCGGGGCCACTCGATCGTTTCGCTCACCGAAGCGGAGCGCGAGCGCTGGAGGGCGGCCACCCGGCCGGTGATCGATAGCTGGATCAAGAAGGTGAAAGCCATGGGACACGACGGGGAGGCCATGCTTGCCGACGCAAGGCGTCTGGTCGCCAAGTACAGCAATGAGTTGCGCCGGTAAGCCGGTAACGGACAAAGAGGCGGGAGGGGCGCCTCACAGCCCGGCGTCCTCCTCATCGGATTACACCACCGGAACCAGCCTGGAGCGGCTGAGCCGCGGATTCGCGCTGGCGGGAGGGGTGCTGCTGATCGGGGTCATGGCGATGACCGTGATCAGCGTCTTCGGACGCTACCTCTTGAACGCTCCGATACCCGGCGATTACGAGATCACCGAGCTTGCTTGCGGGGTCGCGGTATTCGCATTTTTCCCCTACTGCCACACCAGAAACGGCAATATCGTCGTTGAGTTCTTCACCGAGAAATTGCGCCCGCGCCACAAGGCGGTATTGGAGGCGGTGCACAATTGCGCCTTCACGATAGTTGCAGGTCTGATCACATGGCGCTTGTTCGTCGGCGGCATGCACAAGCTCGTTGACGGCGAGACGACGCTTTACCTCAGCATTCCGCTTCATTGGGCATACTTCCCTGCGCTGCTCGGAGCGGTATTGCTGACCGTGGTCTGCGCCGTGGTGGTCAACCGCAGACTGCGCGCTCTCAGGCGATGACGAATATCGAGTACGGCGGGCTCTTGTTCGGCGTCTGTCTGGTGCTGATCGCCCTGAGGATGCCGGTTGCTGTGGCGATGTTCCTGGTCGGCGGCTTCGGCTTCGCCTCGATCGCGGGATGGTCGGCGTTCCTCAATCTGCTGAACACCGCACCGTTCGGCAGGGTGTCGAGCTACACGCTTTCGGTGCTGCCGCTGTTCCTGCTGATGGGCCAGTTGGCGACCCGCTCCGGACTCAGCCGCGCCCTGTTCGACTCGGCCCGCGCCTGGGTGGGGCATCGCCGCGGCGGGCTGGCCATCTCTACAATCTGCGGGTGCGCCGCGTTCGGCTCCATCTGCGGATCCTCGATCGCGACCGGAGCGACGATGGCCTCGGTGGCGCTGCCCGAGATGAGGCGCTCGGGTTATTCCGGAGCGCTGGCTACGGGCACGCTGGCCGCCGGCGGAACGCTGGGCATCCTGATTCCGCCGTCGCTGATCCTGGTGATCTACGGCGTCATCACGGAGCAGTCGATCGGCAAGCTGTTCCTGGCCGCGCTGGTCCCGGGGATCATCGCGACGCTCGGCTATTCGATCGCGATCGGCGTATACGTCCGGCTGAAGCCCGAGTCGTGTCCGGTGATTCCGGCCGCGCCGTTCAGGGAACGCCTGCGCAGCCTGATTGCGGTGTCTCCTGTAGCGCTCATCTTCTTGTCGGTCATCGGGGGAATCTATTTCGGAGTGTTCACCCCGACCGAGGCCGCCGCCGTCGGGGCTACGGCTATCGCCCTGGTGGCGATTGCATCGGGCCGGTTGAGCCGGGCGGCCCTTGTATCGAGTCTGCTCGAGACCGCACAGGCCACCGCAATGATCTTCCTCATCCTCATCAGCGCCGAGGTTTTCAACGGCTTCCTCGCGCTGTCCCGGGTCACGACCGAACTGGCCGATGCGCTGGCGGCGTCGGGACTGGCGCCGACCTCGATCCTGATCGGCATCCTGCTCGTCTACCTGATCCTCGGCTGCGTGATGGACAGTCTGGCCATGATCCTGCTGACGGTGCCCGTCTTCTTTCCTTTGGTGACCGGACTCGACTTCGGCTATACGGAGGAGGAGATCGCCATCTGGTTCGGGATTCTGGTCCTGATCGTTGTCGAGATCGGCCTGATCACTCCGCCAATCGGCTTGAACGTCTACGTCATCAACTCGCTGGCCGAGGGCGTCCCGCTCGGCGAGTCGTTCAGAGGCATCGTCCCGTTCCTGTTGAGCGGCTTCGTTCTCCTGGCGATCATTCTGTTCGTGCCCGCAACCTGCCTCTGGGTCATGGGTTTGTTCTAGCGCTCCCCCGATCCGGTTCGATCCGTCATGGTCATCCCTCGCGAGGGGAGTCTGTTGAAAAAGACCTGATAAATGAAGGTTCGACACGATGAGATTGTAGTGACAACCCCTCCTCGGGGTTGTCCCACAGTTCACGAACCCCGGACAGGCGCAGGGGCCTGTCCGGCTACGGGCTGACGAAAGGCGAAAGCGAGAAACCGCCTCATCCCGAGTAGGCCCGCAAGGGCCGTATCGAGGGACG
>CAYTSP010000047.1:0-29100 GCA_964440505.1 uncultured Nitrospinaceae bacterium | reverse complement strand
AATTCCTGGAGTATGACGCCCGGGGATCGCAGCGCAGGGAAATTCTGCCATGGCCCGCGCCTCGCGCAATGACGGGAAATGCGGGGAGTTGCGGCGCTGGACGAACTTGCGGTGAAACATGCAGTAACCGGCACAACCTCTTGAATATATTCCTCTATTTTGAAAAGGAGAATGTTTTGGACTGGATAGGGGCGGGACTTTTGATATTGGGCGCCATCGTGGGCACCCTCAACGCGGCCACCGGCGTGGGCTGGGGCATCATCATGGTGCCCGTGCTGTTCCTCATCCCCGGGCTCACGCCCCGGCAGGCGGTGGCGGTCTCGATTCTCGCCTACCTGTTCAACTCGCTGGTCGCCTCGTTCGAGAACGTGCGAAGCGGGCTAATTGTCTGGAATTACGCGGTTTACCTGAGCATCGGGGCCATCGTCGGCGGCGTCCTGGGCGCGCATCTTCTCCAGACAATCTCGGCGCTGACGCTCAAGAGAATCGTGGGCGTTGTGGTGATCGCAGCGGGCGCGAGCCTGCTCATCAACCGCTGAAAGATAACCCCCCGCCATAGCGAGGGGTTTCATGCTGCTTGCGCTTGATGAACTATCGAATGTCCTGGCAGAACAGATAAAACAACAGAAATCAACGAATTACGGGATTAACCTCATATGATGCATCGGCCGGCTACCCCAGCAGCTTCCTCTTCATCCACATGAAAACCCGCGCCACGGCGGAAAACCACACGCCCACTCACGTGGGGCAGGCTTTTTGCTCCGGCTGAGTTTGACCCTGCTCGTCCGTCGTCTCCTGCAAACGGGTGGACATGATTTATGACTCCCCTTCGCCTGCGCTCTTCGCCCGTTCAGGAGCAATCTCGTAGAGATAGTCGAACGAATAGATGCCCGCGCCGCAACCACCCCGCCAGATGAAATTGATGGCGTAGCGCCCCACCATCTCCACGTTTTCAAGCTCAGTCGGCCCGCTCGGCCCCGTGAGGACGGCGAGGGGGTTTTTCTCGCGCGCCTTGCGCTCCTCCTTGCAATTCGCGCACGGGCAAAGGGCAGCGAGATAATCGAAGCCGTAGGCGCTTTTCTCCCCGCTCGCCCACTCGACGCGAAACTCTCGGGCGGGCTTGTCCACCGTGAGGTCGACGGGATGGGCCGCGTCGATCGGCGCGCTCATAAGACGTTGATCCCCTGAAGGTTATTACGACACATTATCTCGCCTTCATCCCGTATTTCTCATACTTCTTCGAGGAGGCGGTACTGAGCTTGGCGGATTGGGGCGTCTTGAGCTCCAGCAGCCAGGGCCGCTCGGCCGATGTGGCCCGCACGGCGTCCAAAAGACCCTGCTCATCACCCTCGTTTTCCCAATCGCCTTCTTCGAGCTTCACGAAAACGGGCTTGCCCTCGCCGAAATCGAGCGTGGGAACGCCGAAAATCCCCTGCCCGGCCGCGTCTTCATGCTCCTGCGCGATGAGGGGGATGGTGGCGCCGCTTTTCATGTCCTCCTCCCAGCGATCGACGTCGAGGCCTACTTCCACGGCGATATCGCGCAGAACCAGTTCGCTGGTGATGTCCTTGCCGTCCTGGTGCCTCGCCCGGTGGAGCGCCACGTGGTACTTGTCGAACTGCGTCTCGCCTTGTAAGGCCGCGCATTTGGCCGCCTGATGCGGAGGGAGATCCCTGCTCGGAAAAGTCTTGTCCTCCCAGGCCTTCCAGTCCTCGCCCCGCGCCGGGCCGAAATTCGCCTGCTCGAGCACGAAGGCCTTGTAGTCCACTTTCAGATCGCTTCTTTTCTCCTGAAGACGAACGAGCCATTCCATGGCCCTGTAGGCGTAAGGTCAGACGTAGCAGTTCCACATGGTGACGTTCATGATTTTCTCCTTAAGATGAGCCATAAAGAAACATTGCGCGCCAATCATACACCACAAGAACGCCGATGAAAAAGCAGAGCAAAATCTTTTGAATATAGGCGTTTCCCGCTAGTTATCAGGCGCAAGCGCCTTGTTCAGCAGCGCCTCCGCGCCCGCGTTCAAGGAAAGCTCCCTGGCGGCCTCCTGCCCGCGCGCGGACATTTTTACCCAGGTTTTCCGCAAGATGCCGACGATTTTCTCCTCGTCATGCAAGCGGGAGAAATCCCAGAAATAACTCTCCAAAAACACCAGACAGGCGACGTCTTCGAGCGTCTGGGTTTCCGGGTTTGTTTTCAAGCCCTGTTTTTTCAACAGCATCCGAACGCGGGCTATCGTTTCTTCCTCATAACCGACCTCCCCGAGAATCTCGGCGGCTTTCTCCCCATGATAGTCGTAAAGGCGGGTCCGCCATTGGTGATATCCCTTCCGATCCAGAGGGTAATCCGAGCGAGGAATCTCCCATCTGCGTATATGCTGGCTCCGCACCGCCAGGCGCAGGGCCTCTGAGGCTTGCGGCTCTATGGTTTCGAGCCATTTCGTCATTCTCATCGAATACAAAAGCTCTTTGGGATAATCTTCGCCCTCGAAATTCTCAATATTCGGATCCTGCGAATTCGCCTCATCGATGAGGCGCAAAGCATCCTTAAAACGTGTGGGTTGTTCATTCATGATTCGCACCTTCCCTAAACGATAAGCATCAAAATAACTATTTTAGAGAAAACAACTTGAGAATAACTGCTTATCTGGGTTGACAAAAGGGAGAAAGCAGAATAATTTCTTAAAAAAGTTAAGTAATCTACTTAACAATAAAAAGAAAAAAGTTGGAATTTTTACGGGAATATCTCATGTATCAAGGAAAAGTGCAGATTGTGGGAGCAGGTCCTGGAGATCCGGACTTGCTCACGCTCAAGGCGGCGAAAGCCCTGTCAAACGCAGACGTCGTGATTTATGATCGCCTCGTGAATATCGAGATTCTGGCTCTGTGCTCGGAAACTTGCCGACTCATGAACGCGGGGAAATCCGCCGGACGCCATACCATGAGCCAAGATGAAATCAACGAAGCACTAATACATTTCGCGAATCGCGGTTATCAAGTGGTGCGTCTTAAAGGCGGAGACCCTTTCGTGTTCGGACGCGGCGGCGAAGAAGCGCAAGCCCTGGCCGAAACCGGCGTTCGTTTTGAAATCATACCGGGCATCAGTTCCGCCATCGCTGCCCCCGCCTATGCCGGGATACCCGTCACGCACCGAAACCTCGCCTCGTCATTCACGGTCGTGACAGCCCATGAAGATCCCAACAAGCCAGATACACAGGTGGATTACGCGCACCTGGCGAAGAGCAGGGGAACGCTCGTTTTCCTCATGGGGGCACGATCTATCGGACGCATATCATCCACTCTGATAGAAAATGGCATGTCGAAAGATACGTCCACCGCCATCATCGAAAACGGAACCACAAACAGGCAATCAACTTACCGTTGCTCTTTGGGAGATGCATCGAGCATCGCGCAACGCGAAGAAATATCCTCACCCGCTGTTTTTCTCGTCGGACCCGTCGCCGGCCTTGAAGACCTCGTTTGGTTCGAGGCCGACGAGAGTCAAGAAATCTCCTGGCGCTGTTTCCCCGAAACATTCTTAAGCAAAGCCGTTTCGTAAATGCCGGGCTTTAGCCCGGTCCTTAATTCATCATCCAATATGTATGTTGCTGTCCATGTAAGGAGTAAGTGATGCACGAAGAATCACGAAAACCACAGTCTCGGGAAACATTGGGCGTCATACCGGTGATTCCCGAAGAATTCGATGATTTTGAAACGCAAGCCACCAGATTCCGAAACGGGGAACTCGATAACGGCGAATTTCTTCCCTATCGCTTAAGGCGCGGCGTATATGGCCAGCGTCAGGCGGACGTACAGATGGTGCGCGTGAAAATACCTTTTGGCGGTCTGAACGCCTCTCAACTCGAAGCCTTGGGGCGCGTATCTCGCGATTACGCGCCATTGGGAAAAGGTCACGTAACGACACGGGAAAACGTGCAGTTTCATTTCGTCCCTCTTGACCAGGCTGCTGATGTCTTGAGGCTTCTGGGCGAAGTGGGGCTTACCACGCGGGAAGCATGTGGAAATTGCGTGAGAAACGTCACTGGCTGCCCCTTTGCGGGTGTTTGCAAGGATCAGGTTTTTGACGCTACGCCCTACGCAGGCGCGTTTGCCCGTTACTTCGTCCGCAGAGATTTCACACAGGATCTGCCGCGCAAATTCAAGGTGGCTTTCTCCAGTTGTGGCTCGGACTGCGTGGTCGGCGGAATCCATGACATCGGTTTCATCCCGGTTATCAAGGAGATAGAAGGAACTCCCGTGCATGGCTTCAAGATGCTTGTCGGGGGTGGACTCGCAACTTTCGCGCGTACCGCCGAAGCGCTTTACGAGTTCGTTCCGGTGTCCGATTTCCTGAGAGTGAGTGAAGCTCTTATCCGGGTTTTCGATCAGGCTGCTGAACTCAGAAAATCCCGTTTCAAGGCGCGCATCAAGTTCCTGGTCAGCAGGATAGGGATAGACGGGCTGCGTGAACGCGTCGAGGAAGAACTCAAAAAGGACTGGGCGAAAGATCCCGTCAGTCCCGAACCTTATCTTTGGAAAGATGATGAAGAAACCGACGCCCCACCCGTCTTGAATACCCTGAACGGGGCGGGAGCCAGTCCGAATGGCGACGCTGCGGATTATCACGCCTGGAGAAAAACGAACGTCACCCCGCAAAGGCAAGAAGGCTATTTTGCCGTCGAGGTCAAACTGCCATTGGGAAATATTCTTGCGGATCAGTTCTTCGCCCTGGCCGACCTCACCCGACGTTTCGCGAGAGGGCGCGCAAGAACGAGTTTTGAGCAAAACCTCGTGCTCAGATGGGTGCGCGAGGGAGAGCTTTACCCTGTCTGGAAAGAACTCCAACGCATCGGACTCGCCGAAAAAGGCGCACGGGAGATATCCGATGTAGTTTCCTGCCCGGGAACGGATTCATGCAAACTCGGCATCACCTCCTCCATGGGCTTGGCCAACGCCATACGCGAAACACTGCGGGAAGTTGACCAAGACGACCCATTCACGCGGGAAATACACATCAAGATGAGTGGTTGTCCGAATTCGTGCGGTCAGCATCATATCGCCAACATCGGTTTTCATGGGGGAACACTCAGATCGAATGGCGCGATGCTGCCCGCTTATGAAGTTTTCCTCGGCGGCCAATATGACAACACCGATGGAGAAATCCGCATCGGCAAACGCACCCAGGTTCGGGTTCCCGCAAAGCGTGTTCCCGCTGCGCTCAAGAAAATATTGTCCCACTACCAAGAAAACAGGAATGAGGGCGAGCGTTTCAACGAGTTTTTGGACCGCGTGGGCAGCGCGTCCTTCGTAGATTTGCTGCAAGAATTTCACCTGGCCGGTCAGTTTAACGATGAACCCGATTCCGATTTGTTCATCGACTGGAGTCAGAACAGGCAATACGTATTGGAGAGAGGAGAAGGCGAATGTCTAGCCTAGAAAAACAATTGGAATTTCTGGACGAGACGCCCGAGGACCAGGTAAAAACTGCTGTCTTGCTCATCGGTCACGGCAGCCGCGCCCGAAACGCCAACGATGCGCTTTTCCGCGTCGTGGACCATTTTCAAAAAGCGTGGCCTCATCGCATATTAAAGGCCGCTTTCCTGGAGATCAGCCCACCCTCCATTCCCGAGGGAATCGACCTGTGCGTGGCAGAAGGGGCCGAGAGAATCATCGTCATCCCATACTTCCTTTTCAGGGGCAATCATGTGAAAGAAGATTTGCCCGTCTTCATCAAAGAAGGCCGGAAGAAATACCCGGATATCGACGTCATTCTGGGTCCGCATCTCGGCTTTCATCCCAAGATAATTGAGATCGTCGATGAACGAATCCAACAAGTGCTCGAAACGCTAAAATTTGAGGAGAATGTGCTCCCATGAGTGACCAAAACGGGTCCGCCCGCCCTATCGCCATTTATTATGAACACCCCGAGTGGTTCAAAAAACTTTTCGATGAACTCGACAGGCGAGATGTGGAATATGAAAAAATAGAAGCTCACAACCATCGCTTCGACCCAACGGAAACCGAGTCGCCTTATTCTGTGATTGTGAACCGCATGAGTCCATCCGCATGGGCGCGCGGGCATACACATGCGATTCCCTACACGCTGGAATATTGCGCGCACCTCAAAGCGATTGGCGCCAACGTGATCAACGGCTACGAGGCCTATCTCCATGAATTCTCAAAAGTGCGGCAAACCCGTCTGCTCAAGAGTCTGGGCGTCAATCATCCGAGGTCACGGGTGATCAACCATCCCTCACAAGCTCCTGCAGCAGCCCAGGGATTCAGTTTCCCTGTTATTACGAAGGCAAACATTGGCGGAAGCGGAGCTGGCATCCAAAAGTACGATACGCCTGAAGAACTCCAGAAAGCGGCGGATGAAGCGAGTATTGACTTCGGCATCGATAATGTAGCACTCGTTCAGGAATACATCCCGCCCCGTGGAGAGCAAATTGTCCGTGTCGAGGTTTTGAACAGCAAGTTTCTATATGCGATCCAATTGGCTTTGGTGGATCCGAACTCGTTTAATCTCTGCCCGGGCAGTTATTGTCGTCGAAACGAGGAAATTGCATGCGGCGTGAACGGCGGGAATGCTTTGATTGAGAAGGTCACACCACCACGAGAGGTCATAGAGACTGTCGAAAAGATAATGCAAACAGCCGGGATAGAGGTCGGCGGCATCGAATATCTGGTCAGCGATAAGGATGGGGAAATGTATTATTACGACATCAATGCGCTCTCGAATTTCGTGGACGATGCGCAAAATATGATCGGCTTCGACCCCTGGCCGCTTATGGTCGACTTCATCCTCGATCGCGCGCAGCACCCTTCTCCTGCGCTGAGCATTTAGCACTCAGGTCAAAGCGCCTTGATGGGCTCGCATACTTCTCTATAATCGAGGAGTGTTTGAGACAGCCGCCGTATACGCCCTCATATCAGCAGTTCTGCTTGCGCTAAGGGATATCTTCGGACGCTTCGCGGTCCGGGGCATAGACCCCATCACCGGAACGGCCTTCACCGCCATTATCGGCCTCCCCGTTCTCTGGACCGTCTCCGTTATATGGGGAGATTTTTCGGACCCATGGCCGGGCTTGGGCTGGCCTCTTCTCTTCATCGCCATCGCGGGAATTTTCAGGGTCTGCGTTGCGCGCACCATGCTCTTCGCCGCCACGCAGCACATCGGGTCTGCTCGCACAAGCACCATTGTCGCGACGAATATGATATTCGCCGTATTCTTCGGCGTCGCCTTACTGGGAGAGGCGCTCACTATCACCATCGGGCTGGGCGCCCTGCTCGTTTTTGGCGGTTATATCTTCATCGCCAGGAGTCATCCCAATCATCAGGGGGGCGAATCTCCCAAAAGCCTGTATATCGGAATGGGATTGGCTCTCGGCTGCGCGCTGGCCTTCGGCGCGGCTGCGGTGCTTGTACGACCGGCGGTGGGTTTTTTTACCTCCGCTAACGAGGCGAACTTTTATTCCAACACTTTCGCGGTAGCGGCCTTTTTACCTTTGCTCTGCCGCAAAGGAAAAATAAGCGAAATCAAAAGCTGGACCCCGAGCAATTGGGGGTTTCTCGTCCTGGCCGGTCTGTCCGCAAGCCTTGGTGTCACGTTTTTGTATCTTGCGCTGGCGAACGCGCCCGTCGTCTATTCCTTTCCTATCTCCCAATCAAGGCCTTTGTTCGCCATCGCGATATCATGGGCTTTTCTTCAGTCAGATGAAAGAATGAACTGGCGCGTCGTAGCCGGCGCGATCGCTATTTTTACTGGCACGGTTACCCTTATTTTCAACGGATAAGACAGTTTGGCAGTTCCATGAAACACCTATGGAATCAACCCTTCATTTCCATGTTTAAAAATCGTGCGCTAGTCCGGGAAGAGCAAAAAACCAGTTGCGGAAGGTCAAACCTTGGGATACATTTGAATGAAAATACTATGTTGCCCCTCCATCAAGGAGAACTCCACGACATGATGAACATCGGAGAAGAAAAAGCGGATTCTGTGGTCATCGTTGCGATTGAAGGGCGCGTCGACGGTCTCACTGCACCAGAACTGGAAAACCGGATTTCGGAAATCGTCGATCGTGGTGATGTCCAGGTTCTACTTGATTGCGCAGGAATGACATATGTCAGCAGCGCCGGTCTGCGCATATTTCTCACAAGCGCAAGAAAATGCCAGCAAAACGAGGGCAAGTTGATGATTTGCTCGTTACAACCCGATTGCAAGTCAGTAATAGAAACCAGCGGTTTCCATACCGTAATCGATTGCCACGACACTCGTGAGGCAGCCCTCGCGGCTGCTTCATAAAGGAGCGCTCCATGCTGACATTTGTCGATGAAATCCTGTTGCTGATGCTGGATGACGAAAAAGGTTCGTTCCTCCCCATCCGCGAAAGCACGATGGGTTATGTGCTCGCGGGCGCCGTTCTCATGGATCTGGCGTTTGCAAACCGCATCGACACCGACCCCAACCAGTTGATGGTTCTGGACAAAACCCCGATTGGCCACTCGCCGCATGACCGGATTCTCGAAAATATCGCGGCTTCCAACGAAACCAGGGATTCCAAGGCTTGGATTGAAACGATCTCCCGTGAGGCCGGTGAAATCCGCGATCAGTCACTCGCCAGCTTGGTCGATACCGGCATTTTGGAATCCCAAGAGGAAAAGTTTCTATGGGTCTTCCGGGCGCGGAGATACCCGACAATCGATGGTCGCGCCGAGCGTGAAGTGAAGCTGCGCATCACCGGCGTGTTACTATCTGATGAAACTCCGGATCCCAAAGATGTCGCTATTATCTGCCTTGCCGATGCATGCAATATTCTGCGCGACGTGTTTTCCGACAGGGAGATCAGCCGCATCCGACCTCGTATCGATCAGATCCGCAAGCTGGATCTCATCGGACGTGAAGTCAGTGGAGCGATTCAGGAAATCGAACAAGCGATCATGGCGGCGATGACGCATGCCCACCACTAGCAATCTCGGATTTTTAACGCCCTTGCGGTGAAGAGCATCAATAGCTTCCATTCATGACGGTCGATGCGGAAAAGTTTTCCTTTTTGCTTAACCACTAGCGTCATGCGCGAACGCGCCACATGCCTTCTGCCTACATATTTCCGCTATCCCGCCTGCGAACCAAATTCACGGATCGCATCGAAAGCACCAAATCGTTTTCCTGGTTGAAAGTCCTGAAATCCATGAGAACAATCCCGCGCCCAGGCTCAGAGCGAGACGCTCTCGTCTCGATGACTTCTGCCTCGACCCGCAATGTGTCTCCAGGACGAACGGGCTTCACCCAGCGGATGGAATCCATGCCGGGCGAACCCATCCCAGTGGTTCCGATAACGCCCGTATCGATAAACAGACGAAACGAGGTCCCGATCGTATGAAATCCACTGGCGATGATGCCGCCATATGGAGACTCGGCCGCTGCGCTCTCATCGATATGGAATGGCTGCGGGTCGTACAACTCGGCGAATTCTATGATTTCTTCGGTCGAGAGCGTTTTCTCTTTCGTATGAAACTTCTCCCCAACCCTGAAATCCTCAAAGTATTTTTCTTCCATAGACACAATTACCTAATCCCATGTGATACCAAGGTTCCTGGTTATTTTTTTTCTGCTTCCTCGGCCCCTTTTGCCTTGTTGTAATCTTCATCCAGGTCTCCCGTTCCAGTCTGAAACTTCACGGTGTAGTAAGTGGCTTCCCCACCAACGGCTCGGCTTCTGTGGTTCGTATACCTGGGAATGTGAATCAAATCGCCACGCTCAACAACCTTATCTTCTTCACCAAGTATATAGTGAAACTTGCCATCCAGAATCAGCGTAAACTGCTCTTCGTTCGGGTGCATATGAAGCGGAGGATCCTCCCCCTCCGGCTTAGTGACTATACCGACCTTCATGAACTCGCCCACAACGCTTTTCTCCCTGAATTTGGGATTCGTTTCGCTGTTGTTTTCCTTCATTCCTTCGATTTCATAAAAAGGCATGCGTATTCCTCCTCTTTTCATTTGAAAAACCTATAATTCCTCATACTCATTGATGGACATGGGAAGCTGAACAGGCTCTTTTCGATTTGCGGAAACGTCCATCGCCATGGTGAGCAGCAGATTCCTGTGTCCGTCTTGTACGGTGGCGTGCGGCGTTTCCAACCCTGTATACACCCGCCCAAACCAAGCGTTGGTTTCTTCCCGCATCGGACCCCAAAGTTGTTCGAACACGACGTCGCCAGGCGGGTAACTCGTCAGAAAATCCACGTTCCGCTTCACATCTGGGGTATAGCCCGCAGGTTGCGCATTTTCACTGGCCAGAACCAAATCTCTATGCGTATCGTCGATGGTGAGAACACCCTCAGTGCCCACAATGCCGATTTCCAGGCTATAGACGGAGCCGGGCCAAACCGTCGGCAGCGCCCATGAAATATTCATGCTCCATATCGTGCCGTCATCAAATGTAAAAATACCCAGGGTTGCGTCCTTTGTGCCGTATGACGCGCCAAGTGATTTATCCATCGAGCGCGCATAGACTTCCACAGGCGTTTTCCCTTCCATCAGCCACATGCAGACGTCCAAACTGTGCGTCCCTGAGACGACCATCGGCGTGAGTATGCCGCGGTATTCCGTTTTCGTCACCGTGGCGATGGGCACCAGACGGTTCATGAAAGCTCTTGTGACGACCGTAGTTACATCGCCGAGTTGTCCTGTGCGAATCTTTTCTTTCGCGACCAGAAATCGCCTTCTGAAACGCTGCGTATAGCCGACAACCGCGTCGACACCGGCATCTTCAATGGCTTTGAGAACCCGGGCGGAATCGGCCGCATTCGTGGCCAGGGGTTTTTCGATGAACAGGGCATGGCCTCCTTCTACGGAAGCCAAAATAGGGCCTACGTGCTCGTTTTCTTCTGTGGCGATGATGGCGGCATTCACCTCCGGCCGGGACAAAAGCTCCTTGTAGTCCGTGGTGAAAAAATCGGCTTTCGTTTCATCGGCGAGTTTTCTGCCTACTTTCTCATTGATGTCACAAAGGCCCAGCCACTCGACGCCCGGATAATCGCGGGCGAATTCAGCACGGATTTTACCGATAGTCCCGCAACCGATGATGGCCAAACCGATGGGCGTTCTTTTTCCATTTTCAGTGTTCATTCATTACTCCCTGATAAGTACGATGAAATCATTATGAGAAACGCTCCGGCTGACTTCCCTCTACAACGGGGAATCATGCCTGGCGCGTTAAACCACCAAATGATCAAACCTAATCTTTGATCTCGACGCGAATTGCCTCGAGGGGTTTGTCTCCGTGATTCTCTACAGCGTGCAGACCTTCTCTGCCCAGCCAGAAAGGGATTCCTTCTTTGCGATCTTCGCTGATGGCGCAAGCCTCGCCCTTCTCGTTGTAATAAGTGATTTTCGGAAAACTCATGATAGTGAACACACTCTCCCATTTATGCGTATGCTCTTTTTCCAGCTCACCAGGCTGAATCGTCACCCGCAATACGCGAACCTTTTCGTTTTCGAAAATAATTTCGTGATTGTCGGGAGCCGCGATTACGGCATCCAACTCCTCGGGCGTTCCGGGAATGTATGGAGGCCTATTTCCTGTAGCATTTTCGCTCAACTTCCAACCCTCCTATAAAAAACAGGCACGACTATCATGTAAACAATGATTTCGGCAACATGGCGTGAACCCCTTTCACGCCGTTTACGATTTGAGTGACCCGCAGGTCTACGGCAAGACTGCAAAGCGTATAGGCGTCATCTCTGCTCATGCCGCGCAGCTCCCCCAGGAATTTAATCGTCTCGCGTAGCGCCATTTTGGCCGCGTTATCAAGGAGAGGATCGAAACCCATCAAGATATAGTGGGTATCGGTTTCCGCGCGGGGATTTTCGAGGTGCATATCCTTTCTAACGATAATTTCCATCGTCCCCGAGAGACCCGTTTCAATGGCCGTCAAACAGGCCTCCCCATCCCCCTGACAGCCGTGCCCATCACCTACGGAAAACAGAGCGCCCTCGTTGAAAATCGGGAAATAGACGACAGAACCCGAGATGAGTTCCTTGTTGTCCAGATTCCCGCCCCACGCACTTGGAGGATAGCTTCCCACTCTCCCTACCGAAGGTGGAGGCGCCACGCCAAAGTTTCCGAAATACGGCCTGAGTGGCACCCTTACGCCAGCACCCCAGTCTCCCGTTTGCGCTTCCAGATCGAGGTCCACGATTACGGAGCGCGTATACGGAAAATCCTCGGGCAATCCGCCCATCATCGGCCTGATGGCGTTATACCCCCAGTCATAGCGCGTTTTGACTTCATGGATGCGGACTTCCAGCACGTCTCCGGGCTGAGCGCTCTCCACGGCGACAGGGCCCGTCATGATATGGGGGCCAAGCTCCTGGGGAACTTGCGTTATTATATCTCTCAAATTCTGGGATGCCCTGCCTCCGAGTTGCGACAGATATTCCTCTCGGCCCGATTCGGTATGAACCTTCAGCGTGTCGCCCGAGCGAATCCGCATCACAGGCTCTAGGGAGGCGTCATAATAACCCCAATGAACATTGTCCGGATTCGCAATCAATTCATGAGTCGCCATCAACACACTCCTTCATCAAGAATACTCTTCGGCAACATCGCGTGAACGCCTTTGACCCCGTTCACAATCTGCGTGATTCGTAAATCCACCGCCAGACTGCACAATGTATACGCATCATCTTTGCTCATGCCGCGCAATTCCCCTAAAAACCGGATTGTCTCCCTGAGCGCCATTTTGGCCGCGTTATCGAGAATCGGGTCGAATCCCATGAGGATATGATACGTGGGCGTCTCCGCGCGAGGCATTTTTAGATTCAAATCCTTTCGGACGATGAGTTCGATATTCGCGGACATGCCGCACTCCAGGGCCGAAAGGCAACTCTCCCCGTCTCCCTGGCATCCGTGCCCATCGCCAATGGCGAACAAAGCGCCATCGTTGAATACGGGAAGATAGGCGCGAGAGCCGGCGATGAGTTCCTTGTTGTCCATGTTTCCCCCCCAGATTCCCGGTGGAGTGGATGGAACACGGCCAAAATCGCCAGGGGGAGCCACACCGAAATTCCCGAAATAAGGCCGGAGCGGCACCTGTACGCCTGCGCCCCAGTCACCCGTATTCGCCTCGTTGTCAATTTCCACGATTACCGTTCTCGAATACGGAAAGTCCTCGGGCAAGCCACCCGCCAGGGGCCGGATGACGTTAAAGCCCCAGTCATAGCGCGGCCAGATATCCAAAAACCTCACTTCCAGAACATCTCCCGCCACGGCTTCTTCCACGGCGATGGGCCCCGTGAGGATATGGCCACCAAGGTCCCTCTTTCCGCGCTCGGCGATGTGGCACAGGCTTTCAGACGCTCTTTCCCGAATCGGAGATTCAAGAGCCCTGATCCCCGGTTCCGTGTGAATTTCGAGCACATCACCCGAAGCGACGGTGAGAACCGGAGAAAGACCGGCGTCATAATAACCCCACTGGATGTTGTCGGGGTTTTGTGCAATTTCATGATCGGCCACCAACGGCCCCTTATAAAGATGAAACTTATTCAAATAATGATTTGGGCACCATGGCGTGAATACCCTTGGTGCCGTTCACGATTTGGGTCACGCGCAGGTCGACCGCCAGACTGCACAACCTGTAAGCATCATCAGGGCTCATGCCATGAAGCTCGCCCAGGAACTGAATCGTCTCCCGCAAGGCCATCTTCGTCGCATTGTCGAGAATCGGATCAAACCCCATCAGAATGTAGTGAGATTCCGTCTCCGCGCGCGGGGTCTTGATGCTCATGTCCTTTCGGACGGTCATCTCGAAAGTGCCGATGAGGCCCATCTCGATTCCGTTGATGTTCGCCTCCCCATCCCCCTGGCAGCCATGACCATCGCCCACGGAGAACAAAGCGCCTTCGTTGAAAACAGGCAAATAAATCGTCGAGCCGGCTGTGAATTCCTTACAATCCGTGTTCCCTCCCCACTCTCCGGGCGGAAAAGTCGGAACACGGCCAAGCGCCGGAGCCGGGGCCACTCCGAAGTTTCCGAAAAAAGGCCCGAGCGGCACCTTGACCCCAGCGCCCCAGTCGCCCGTTCCGCTTTTCTCGTCAATCTCGACAAGTACGACTCTCGTATAAGGGAAATCCTCCGGCAGACCACCCACCAGGGGTCTGAATCCGTTATAGCCCCAATCATAACGGGGCTTGACATCATGAACCTTGATCTCCAGCACATCGCCGGGTTCGGCGCCCTCGACGACCACGGGGCCCGTCATGATATGCGGCCCCGGGTTCGGCTCCATGGTCTCCAGTATTTCTCTCAGATTTCCGGAAAGTCTCTCCGGATACTTTTTCAGGAAATCTTTCCGTCCCGATTCGGTTTTCACAATGAGTGTATCGCCAGAAGCTATCGTCATAACCGGAGCGTGAGTCGAATCGTAAAAACCCCAATGGCAGGTATCGACGGTGGTATCGAGTTCATGCGTGGCCAAAAGCATTCCTCCTCTTGACTGTTACAGCCACAGGATATTCCGAAGGGACATCATCGGCATCTATTGAACCCTTGGAAGATAAAACCTGATTATAGATTGCGGATTCGCTATGGACTTTATCACCCGTAGGTTCGAAGATCAAAAATACGCCTGTTGTATACGTTCAAGTAAGAACCACATCGACGAGCGCAGGCAATACATCGCCCGTTTTTCCTTGTATGCGCATGTCCGCTTTGGCGTCAAAACGGGTGGGGCCTTCGTTGACGATGATGAGGCGCGCGCCGGCTCTGCGGGCACGCTCGGGCAAGCCGCCTGCCGGCCTGACCGCCAATGAAGAGCCGGCGACCAGGAAAACCCCGGCCTCTTTTGATGCCTCAACGGCCATGGACAACTTCTCCGGAGATAACTCTTCCCCGAAGAAAACGGCATCCGGCTTCAGCAGGCAGCCACAATCCTCACATTTTGGTATCATCTCACCTCCCTGGACCCGCACGTGCACCTCGGAACGAGGCAATTTGGTCCCGCAACCCACACAAACACACGCATGACTCGTTCCGTGCAACTCCACGATCTTGTCCGGGTCATGGCCCGCTTTTTGGTGAAGTCCATCCGTATTTTGCGTCACCAGTAATTTCAGGCGACCGTGTAGTGACAATTGCGCCAAGGCGAAATGTCCTTTTGAAGGAGTGGCGTTTCGGACCAGATTGTACCCGTCTTGAGCCACTTCCCAGTAACGCCTTTGGATGTCTTCCGAAGCGAGCCACCGACGAATTTCGAAATCCTTCGGGTCGAACCGATCCCAGATTCCACCTTTGGACCTGAAATCGGGAATGCCGCTCTCGGTACTTATGCCAGCTCCGGTAAGGCATACGGTAGAGCGAGATTCCAAAACCCATGCCGCCGCTTGCTCGATGAGTTTTTGCTGGGAATCACTCAATCTTCATCCCCGGGTGAAAAATAAATAATGGCAATAACAACAATGAGATGTGAAAATCAGTCGTCAGTTGATGTATGGTACGTAAGAATGGAGCGCGTGCAAACAAGAAGTGATGACTCGTGAGGATATGGCAATTGTCTGACGCGAAAAAGCACTTGTTCAAATTAATAACGCTCTCCGCCCTGTTCGCTTTCGGGGTAAGCCTGTCCGGCTGCGCTGATTCCCTGCTCCCCAAGGTGAAAGAAAGTTCCGTCAAAATCCTGAAAAACGCCATTGAAGCGGAATTCACTCAACTGACCCGTGAATTCGACCAACTCGACCAAACAGGCGACCTCGGACTTTGCGCTCCCCTGCTCTTCGGAATAGCGCGTTTCGCCGTTTATCAGGCGGTGGAGGAGAAAAGAACCTCTACCATGGAACAACTCACCCGCTTCATCATGAGGGCGCGTACGGCCATCAAACGAGCGGAAGAGAAAATGCAAAAAAACCAATGTGTCGATACGGATGGCGATGGTCTCACAGACATAGCGGAATACCGTAAATATAAGACGAAACCTGATAACCCGGATACTGATGGGGATAATGTATCAGACTCCCTGGAAGTCCGCCGGTACCGGACCAATCCGCTCAAAACGGATACGGACGGCGACCTGCTTGACGATGGAGATGAAATATCACGCGGCTTGAGTCCCCTCCTCGCCGATAGCGATGGGGACGGGTTCATCGACGGCATAGAAATCGCCCATCGCTCGAACGCGCGCGATCCGTGTTCTCAGCCCTTGGATGCGCAAAATCTCGACCGTATGCGCGAATGCGGGCCGAAACAGATTCACGCCAAACCGGTTCAAGTTCAATCACCGCAAAAGCGAACTCCGGCGCCCGAGCCAAAGACAAAACGATTCGCGAGGGGAAAAAGAAGACCCAAGGCCGAAAAACCAAGAACGAGACCCTCTCCCAAGCCGCCGGCAGCAAGAATCCGCAGCATAGAAAAAGCCAATCTCGAAAAGAAAAAACCGAAATCGGCACTTAACCGCAACGGCTCGCATCCTGCACAAAAAAACCAGGCGATTCGAATCCGCCAGGCAAACATGGCCACTCCTGCAGCCAAAGAGCCTCAAAAAGAAATCACCTATACGAAAAGAAATCATCTCCCCGCGAAGCCGCAGGATACGAATCAACAAATCATGAAAAAAGTGAATACTGAGGGAGTAAAAATAGAATCGAACCCCGAAGAATCGCCGAGCCGCGCACCTATTACGGCTTCTCTCATGGATAATTCTGAAAAAACGGAAATCCCCACTACGGTTCCTTCGAGACCCGTATCTCCAAAGCCGGCGAAGAAAAAAATGTTTCCTTCTACGCCTGAGAACTTCCCTTCCGCGATTTTCTTGAGGTTGTGGTAGAGTCACTCATGATGTCCTTGGTATATAGATATGCCAGAAACTGTGCGACTATCTGGTGAGGGTGCTTCCGCCCCAAAGGCAATAATCATCGCGACGCGATTTGATTTGTTTTTCTCGGCAGGAAAAGAAGAGAACAGGAGAAAATAACGATGGAGCAGAAAACAGCCCTGAATCGATTTAGCCGGCGCATCACCCAGCCTCCCTCACAGGCCGCTTCTCAGGCCATGCTCTATGGTGCGGGGCTGGATGAAATCGACATGCAAAACCCCCAGATTGGTATCGCCAGCATGTGGTGGGAGGGAAATTCCTGCAATTTTCACCTCAACCGGCTCGCCGAATACATCAAACAAAGCGTGAACGCCGAGAAGAAAATGGTCGGTCTCATTTTCAACACGATCGGGGTAAGTGACGGCATCTCCATGGGCACGGAAGGCATGAAGTACTCCCTGCAATCCCGGGACCTCATCGCCGACTCGATCGAGACCGTCGTTGGCGCGCAATGGTACGACGCCTTGGTCACGCTCCCCGGATGCGATAAGAACATGCCCGGCTCCATCATCGCCATGGCGAGACTCAATCGACCCAGCCTGATGGTCTACGGCGGCACCATCAGCCCGGGATTCCTCAATGGAGACAAGTTGGACGTGGTTTCCGCGTTCCAGGCGTATGGAGAATATTTTTCTGAAAAAATCGACGAAGAACGCTTTCAGGCGGTCATCCGGCATGCCTGCCCGAGCGGCGGCGCCTGCGGGGGCATGTACACGGCGAACACGATGTCTTCATCCATCGAAACGCTGGGCATGAGCCTGCCTTACAGTTCATCGAACCCCGCCATGAGCGAGGATAAGAAAAACGAGTGTCTCGACGTGGGAAAAGCCATTTATCGTCTTCTCGAAAACGACATCAAGCCCAGCGACATCATGACGAGAGAAGCGTTCGAGAACGCGATCACCATCATCATGGCGCTCGGTGGCTCAACCAACGCCGTCCTCCACTACATCGCCATCGCCAAGGCTGTCGGGGTTGAACTCACAATCGATGATTTTCAGGAAATCAGCGATAGAACGCCTTACATCGCGGATTTGAAACCAAGTGGACAATTCGTTATGGAAGACCTCCACGACGTTGGCGGCGTGCCGGCCGTTCAAAAACTTCTCTTACAGGAAGGCCTGCTCCATGGCGATTGCCTCACCGTTACGGGCAAGACGCTCGGAGAGAACATCGAGGCCTTGCCCGACCTCCATGCCGGCCAGAAAGTCATCGTGCCGCTTTCGTCTCCCATCAAAAAAACGGGACACCTCCAGATCCTCTACGGAAACCTTGCGAGCGAGGGCGCCGTCGCCAAGATCACGGGAAAAGAAGGGGAGCGTTTCGAGGGTCCCGCCCGCTGCTTCGATTCCGAGGAAGACGCCTTAAAAGGACTGGAAGAAAACAGAATTCAAAAAGGAGACGTCGTCATCATTCGCTATGAAGGCCCCAAGGGAGGCCCCGGGATGCGGGAGATGCTGACGGTTACTTCCGCAATCATGGGGGCCGGCCTCGGGAATGACCTGGCCCTCATCACAGACGGCAGATTCTCAGGCGGCACGCATGGGTTCGTCGTTGGACACGTTACGCCTGAAGCCCAAAGCGGCGGACTCCTCGCGCTCATCGAAGATGATGATACCGTTTTGATCGATGCCCAAAACCGCGTCATGGAGCTCAAAGTGCCCGATGCAGAGATAGAAAGACGCCGCGAGAATTGGAGCGCGCCCCCACTTAAATTCACCAAAGGCACGCTCTACAAGTACGCCAAGTGCGTATCTTCGGCATCGGAGGGTTGCGTGACGGACGAATAGAGGTTAGCTACAAAAAAAGAGGGGAAAAAACGACTCCCCTCTTTTTTCATGGCGACAAAGCTTATCTACGATGTGTTCGTTCTCTTCCTTTGGTTGGCGAATTCCTCGAAATATCCTCCGATGGACGAAGCCGCCCAGTCGAAACCAATTTCTTGGGCTTTTTGCAGCGCTTCGTCTCCGCTCAGGTCTTCTTCTTCGGCCAGATGAATCAGCGAGCAAATCCCGGCCCGCCCCAAGCCTTTTCAGTGAACGTACACTGGCCCGTCTTTCCTGGCTTTACCTAGCGCTTCATGGATTTCTCCTGATAGTGCATCGTTCATGTTCTCTGCGTTTACGGGAATATGCACGAAGTTCATCCCCAACTCCTGGGCTGCCTTTCTCTCCGCCTCGGGTGGCAGCTCCGGCTCTTCCTCATCGGCGAAACGCAAATTGACCAGGGTTTTAATCCCCTTATTCGCCAAAGATTCCATATCCTTCCGGCCCGGTTGACTCCCGAATGCCAGATTTTCGGCCAATTCAAAGTAGTTCATACCATTTTCCCTCGTAAGTGATCTTACACTCGCTGCACCAGTTCCCGACAGCGCAGCAGGCAGGTTACTTTTTCATCTTCACCGTCACGCTTATAAATTCCAAGCAAATTGTTGAGCATTCTCTCCACGATACGGCGAGGAGGGGTTTCCTGTAAGAACCGCATATCGAAATGATACCCAAGTCCACGCAGAATCGCCGCGCAATCCCCCACGCTCAGGCGTTTCCCCCTATCGAAGGGGTCCAGAAAAATGGGCTCCTTATCACCTTGGTATTTGACGATAAAATGACCCGGCATCCCGACTCCGTAAAACGGAATTCCCAGCCGTGCGCCAAGAATCAAATACAAAGCGGAAAGCGATATTGGAATGCCCCGTCTGCGCTCCAGCACACGATCCATAAAGCTGTTCTGCGCATCGTAGTAATTATCCCGTTCGCCATCGAAGCGAAGCTCCCCGTGGAGATATTCGACGACTTCGGTGACAATGGCGTCGGCTTCATTTATACCCCCCAAACGTCCACGCAAATGATTCTCCATCTTCAGCAAATCGTCTTTTTTCATCTCCATGTTTTCGAGTGGATGGCCGAAAGACGCCAGCAAGAAGCAAGCATCCTCCAGATCCACATCCTCAACCGAGGAAAGAGACCAGTCCGAAAAAGCGATTTCGATCTGTCTGTAATGGAACTCCATAAGCGACGACGGCAGCATCACATCGCTCGCCTCACGATTTTTCAACATGTGCAGGAGTCTTTTCTGCTCTTCGGTCGAGAATTCCGAAACCTGTCGATCCAAGGCCGACATCACCCGCGGTGAACCATCATCCAACAAGTGACAAACGGCTTCTAATTGCGAGTCACTGAGCGACAAAATGCCACTCCCCGGTTAGTGAGCGTTATCCCCTATCCCTGCCATTGAAATATGGTATTATCATTCGAACTAATCCACAATTCGCGCTCGCCAGGAGGAATTGCATGCCCACGTATGCCGACGTTGTGGCGGAAGTTCTTGAAGACGCGGGCATTGAATTCATTTTCGGGGTTCCCGGAAGTTTAAGTTCCGTAGAACTCATCGAAGCCGCGAGAAAGCGCGGCATCCGCTACATCCTCTGCAGCAACGAGAGCAGCGCAGCCGTAAAAGCAGGCACGTATGGAATCATGACGGGACGACCGGGCGTCGTGAGTACGGGCGTCGGCCCGGGGGCAGCGGCTGTCCTTCATGGCGTGGCGAACAATTATCTCGAGCGCGCGCCGTGCCTCATTTTGACCGATCGCTTCTCCGATGAGCAGTTTCGCCGTCAAGGACGGCAAAAACTCGATCAGGATCGTTTATTTCTTCCAATTACGAAAGGTACGATCAAGCTCGCGAAAGACAACGCTGCGGTAGCCATCAGGCGGGCGCTGGCTCTGGCCGCGGAGGGGAGGCCGGGCCCTGTGCATGTGGACCTCCCCTACGACGTCATGCTGACAAACGCCGAAGAAAGCGATTTTCCACCCAAGGCAAACCCCAAAAAGTATATTGGCCGCATCGGTTCCGCCCACCCGGGCATTACAGCAACTCTCAACGCAGTCTCGGAGTCGAAAAACCCGATAGTCATAGCGGGACTCCAGATAAACCGCTCGGGGCGAGAAGCGGAAAAGGAGTTCATATCATTCGCCGAGAAACTCGGAGCGCCTGTTCTCGCCGCACCATCAGCGAAGGGCGTCTTGCCGGAACAGCATCCCCTCGCCATGGGAACCTTCAGAGGTGCGCCTTCCGAGCGGGAATTGATAGACAAGTCGGACTTATTTCTTTTGGTCGGCTTCGATACGGTGGAAGTATTCGCCCCCGGATTTTGGGACTACCCCCAAAAGGTGATCAATCTGGATGAAGTGCCGCATCTCGATGATTTGATTCGGCCGGAAATTGAAGTCGTCGGCCACCTTGCCGACATCCTCAGAGAGTTGAGCGCCTCCGTCTCTGCCAACCATGTCTGGAACACCGAGGAGATGGACTCTTACAAAAAAATGAGGCAATCCGCGTTATTCCCTGCCGGGGAAGGCTTGATGCCCGGCGCCGTTATCCGAATCGCGCGGGAGTGCCTCCCTGATAACGGCATCATGACCGCGGATGCAGGAAGCCACAAAGTCCTGGCTAATGACATTTGGGAGACGCGACGCCCTCTGGGTTACCTGACCTCCAGCGGGCTGGGTTCGATGGCCGTTGCCACGCCGGCCGCCATGGCCGCCAAATTAATCGAACCAGACACTCCTGTCGTTTGCCTCACCGGGGATGGAGGGTTTCTCATGCGGATCGGCGACATGGAAGTCGCCGTTCGCGAAAACATCCCCTTCGTCACCGTCGTATTCAACGACCGCTACCTGAACCTGATCAAAATCAAACAAGACAACCGCTCTTTCCCGCGCTTTGGCACCGAGTTCCGCGATTCCGACTATGCATCCGTGGCGAAAGGACTGGGATGTGAGGGCGAGAGAGTTTCAACTGAAGAAGAATTGAAAGATGCGCTCAATCGCGCATTTTTGTCTGAAAAACCCTGGGTCATCGACGCCGTCATCAATCCCGATGGCTATGTCGGCTCAAAAGACGTTCGCGCGGAATAATGAAAATTTTTTGCTTGACACAAACCTCTCAACAACGCATGTTATACTGTATCTCGTTCGCATAGATGGGGGGAATGGTCATTCCCCTGTGAATCAGAGCCCAGGCAGGGGCTGGGCATGATATCCTCGACCTCAGGAGGGGTCTCCGCGCGGGAGGATTGTAGGTGCCAGAAGGAACCGTAAAGTGGTTTAGCGACAAGAAGGGGTATGGCTTCATTTCTCGGGAAGATGGTGACGACATATTCGTTCACTTCTCAGCCATCGTTGCGGATGGATTCAAATCACTGAAAGAAGGTGAAAAGGTCACATTCGAGATCACCCAAGGCCCCAAAGGGCTTCAGGCGGCGAATGTAACCAAACAAGAAGAATAACTTTCCTCTCTATTCATCGTACCTCTCAACGGGGAAAGCTACGCGCTTTCTCGAACGTACTCCAAAACCGTATCTGCGGCTTTATCCCCGCTTCGTACCGCTCCTTCTATCGTGGCCGGCAAGCCTGTGCGACTCCAATCTCCAGCAAGAAAAAAACCTTCAATCGGCGTTTTGGTATCTAACCGGTAATTTTGCTCCGCCACCCCGTTCGCCCAGGTAGCGGCGCGCTCCCGCACCACCAAAATATCTCGAATACGGTTACGGGGAATCATACGATTCAAGCAATCTCTCGCAGACGACTCGATGATCGACCGCTCCTCAGATGCGATGGAATCCTCCGCCCCGGCCAGTAGACACACCAGGTTTTCCGCACCTTCCCCGCCAGCTACAGGTCGAAACAACCAATCCCACTCCTCACCCACTATCGCCTCAAAGGGAGGTCCTTCATCCGGTTCTGCAAGCCAGAAATATGCGCTGGCGATAGGCCCAGGACGTAGTTTTTCCAGATTCGAAAAAAATGATTGCTGACTGAGCTCGCTGCCTAGCAATCTGCCCAAAGCGTCGGGCGGCACGGCGGAAATGACTGCGGCTGCGGGTAAAGTCTCGCGCTCTCTTACCATCACACCGTTCATTCTTGAATTATGTACCTCAAAACCGACTGCGGGTTGCTGAAGCCTCACCTCTCCACCGAGGTGCCGGATGCGTTGGGCCGCTCTGTCCGCCCACAGCGTACCCAATGCCTTCAGCGGTACCCCCAAGGCGGCGCCCTTCGGCCCATCGGCGAAGGCTTCGCGGATTACGGCCTTGAACAACTGCGCACTTCCCTGCTCCAAGGGTAAGTTCAACACCGCGCGCGCAAACGGCTCCCAAAACCAGCGCACCGCCTCATCCCTCTGGCCAAGGCCCTCAAGCATGTCACTCATGGATTCATCCGGGTTCTCATCGTCCGATTTGGATACAATCTTCGAAAGGCCCCTCAGAAGATCGATTTTTTCCAGAAAGCGGGGTCCACCCCACTTGAGCAAACCTCGGAGTTCCGCAAAAACACCTCCACCCTCTGGAAATGACAATTGCGTCCGTCTCGTCGATCCCGATTCTCGAATGCGGTAGCTCACTTCCAGGGAAGGGGAGAAAAAAACATCATCGGCGGCGCCCACTCTTTCCAGCAATGAGCGCAATGCCGGGTTGGCCGCCATAAACAAATGCGGGCCCCAGTCCAACTCCAAACCCGTGGATGAATGCATAAAACTACGCGCCCGGCCACCGATAAACTTCCCGGCCTCGAGCACCACAACCTTCATGCCCGACTCGGCAAGGCGCAAAGCAGCAGACAGCCCCGCTGCGCCGGCTCCGACAATTATGACCGTTCGTTCAAGGATTACAGGCCCAGACATTCATGGTTCCAGAAAACAGCGGAGTGCCTCTTGAAGTTTTTCCCTTGGCTTCAAAGAGGGGCGAAAATCCATGTGCCGAAAATGATTCTCTTCCATTTCACCCAGAAGCCTCCTGTATATTCGGCCCATGATTCTCGCGGGAAGGAGGTTTTCTTTCTTCTCGTGACTCAAGGCTTCGCTCGCTCCCTCGTAGTATTCACGCGCACGATGCGCCAGAAACCCAAGGAGGCTCAAAACTTGGGAAGTATCTTTTTTGTCTCTCAGATCGGAAACCGTCACGCCATATCTTTCCATTTCGCTTCGCGGAATGTAAAAGCGCCCTAGTTCAGCATCCTCCCAAACATCTCTTAAAATATTCGTCATCTGAAGCGCCCTTCCCAAACAAACGGCGTAGTCTTTCGCAAAATCCGATTTCGCCTCGAAGATGCCCAGGCACGCAAGCCCAACTGCGGAAGCCACCTTGTCGCAGTAAATTTCAAGGTCTGACAAATTTTCAAATCGACTTTCCTCCAGATCCATCGCCACCCCGTCACAAATCGCCCGGAAATGCTCCGGCGGCAAGTCGTATTTTTGCGACGCCCATGCGAGTTCCCCGATTATCGGGTGGGATGGACTCGCCTCGCCAAACTGATTCAGCGCCTCTTTCCATTCGCGCAACGTGGTTTTCTTGCCGGATATCTCGCCCGGCTCATCGGCGATGTCGTCGGCCATGCGGCAATACGCGTAAACCGCCGTGATAGCGCGCCTTTTCTCCGCTGGCAGGCTGAAAAAAGACAGATAAAAATTCGACCGGCTCGCGCGAATAAACCAGCGGCAGTATGCGCGGTTCAACTCTTCTTCCGTATGTCGATCCACGCTGGATTCGAGTCGGTAGACCGGGCGAAAAGCTGCGAGCAACGATCTGGCCTTATCCCAACCACTCAAAAGCGGAGAGCCCGCACAGACATTCCAGTTCTCCCGCGAAATCGCGTCCAGCGCCGAGACGCCGCCACGCCAAATCGCGCGAAGCTCACGGCCCAATGCGCCATGGGTCCGGTATAAAAGAGGCAATCCCTGCCTGAAGAGACGTTTCGTCCTTTTTATCTGAAAAACCAGGAACGCGCGCAGTTGAGGCGTCGCTACGTCGGCAAGCAAATCATCCTCGGAGACGGAGAATCTTCTCATCTCATCCTGAGGCATATAGATAATGCCTCGCTGGGCATCTTCTTTCACGTCTTGCAAGTGATTCGCAATCTGCAAGGCCGTGCAGATGGCATCTGACGCGCGAAGGGCCTCTTCATCACGTATTCCGTGCAGCATGAGAACGATCCGCCCCACAGGATCCGCCGATCGGCGACAATAATCGAGCAAGGCTTCATAGTTCGGATACCTGAGAACCGTGACATCTTGTTTGAATGCCGACAGCAAATCCCGAAAAGGTTGCAAGGGCAAATCGAATTGCTGAATCGTGTGGGAGAGCGCAATGAAAACAGCTGTTTCCGCGACTCCTTGCTGGGCCAATACGAGTTTTTCTTCCCACTCATCAAGGCGAGCAAGCCGCTCATGGGCGGGCTCTGTCGAATCCGCGAAATCATCCGCACCCCTGGCGAATGCATATACCGCAGCAACGTGCGGTCTTATCTTCGCCGGCAGCAACTTCGAGGCGACGGGAAAATTCTCGTAGTGGCCGACTACGATTTTCATGCACGCATCATAAGCGGCGCTTAAATCAGCCTCTGAAGCATTTTTTGCCTCTTTGTCTGAATCCCGTGTTTCCTCGCCATTCATGAGAGATTCTATCAACTGCGCATCCGCGGGCAGGAAATCAAATTCCCCCAATGAGGAAGGATGCACCCACTCGTGCTCCGCTACCCCCAGATTCTCCGCCACTCCGCTTTCCCACTCACAATCAAAAAAGCGAAGGTAGACGTCTCTGTCGGGATAACGGTGTCGTGTCTCCCAATGAAGACGGCCAACGCGCACTTTGACCCCGAGTTCCTCCCCAATCTCTCGTTGTAAAGCCTCCCGGGGATTCTCGCCGTACTCAATTTTGCCGCCGGGAAATTCCCAGAAACCCGGCATATGCCCGCCCGCAGGGCGCTGACAGATAAGAATGCGCCCCTCATTCCGGACAATCCCGGCGACGACGCTGAGTTCTAAAACGGCAGCTTCATCTTTCATGTAGAATCCACAGTTCTATCCCGTGTATCTTCAGTTTCCGCATCCCCGACAATCGGCCTGAGAACGCTCGAAAATACGATGGGTTCCGCCATGGGTACTGCCTCGGCCAGTTCTTTTTCATCTGCAAAATACTCGCCCGGCAGCACCAGCCCCGGCATCCGCAACTCGACCGAATCCTTTGAGAACGGCCATGGGGATATTTCCAGATCATCGGTGTTTGCGGTTTTCACTTTCAACCCACCCTGAATCAAGGGGTGGACTGCGGCATCGGGCGGCGTAATTTCCGGCGCCCGGCACGCCAACAGGGATAATGTATCGCAAACCCCCAGCAAAGACACGGAATTTTCGATCGCATCCATGTGCTTCGGCTCAATCAGGGCGTCCAACTCTTTCTGCCGTTTCGATTCAGCGTGGATGAATCCGTTCAGCACCTTGGAAACTTCCAGCGGGGCACCCCTTCTCCCACCTGCTGCGAGCGAAGAGAAGTGGAGGCTGACCAAATATCCGGAAAACGGATGGAAGGAAGCGCAAGAATCGATACCCTCCGCCCATATTTCTATCGCCTTGTCCGCCGTTATTCCGAAAAAACTGTAAGGCAGTTTCGTCATTTCATCCCATCTCGGCGTGGCGTCCGAGCGGCACCATCCAACGTCATGGTTGTCGACGGCGAACAAAACTTTCTCTCTCAGTTCATCCGGCGGCGAGGAAAGCGATTCAATCCCTATCCAATTTCTCGCAATCGTACCTGCGGCCCGTGCGTGATCATGCTGAGAGATGAGGCGAACGTGATTATCCCGCGGACAAACTATCATTCGAGGCACCAAGAAAGGGCGGCGTATACTTCATCAATTCATCAACTCTCTCGGACATTACCCTCTAAAGTATTGTTTTTCGCTGATGAAAAATGTAACAACTACCATTGCAACAAACAACAAAAAACAAGTAAATCCAACGCCCACTCGAACAAGCGTGTGCAAAACACATAATTTTGCTACAAGTCATTATATATTCTTGTCCTGGAAATAAGGAAATCGCGCCAAATCATGAGTCGAAAAAATTCCCCGCAGGATCCCGGTTCAGTGGGCCTTGCTAAAACAGAGATCATCGCCCTTTCCGAACCGTTCAAAACCGATTCCGGCGAAATATTGCCCGAAATCCAGGTGGCATATGAGACGTATGGCGAACTCTCTCCCGGCGCCGACAACGCTGTTCTGGTAATCCACGCTCTAACGGGCGACGCACACGCAGCCGGCTTCCACAGCCCCGACGATCCGCGCCCGGGGTGGTGGGACCCGATGATCGGCCCCGGCAAGGCCATCGATACCAGAAAATATTTCGTCGTCTCCTCCAACAACCTGGGGGGATGCTCAGGCACCACGGGGCCCGCTTCGATCAATCCCGCTACGGGCAGAGCTTACAACACCGGCTTTCCCGTCACTACGGTGGAGGATACCGTTCGGGTCCACAAGCTGCTTCTCGATCATTTGGGCGTAAAGCGCCTTAAAACCGTGATCGGCGGCTCGCTCGCCGGGATGCAGACCCTCGAATGGGGCCTGCGTTACAGCGATTTCTGCGACTCCGTCATCCCGGTCGCGGGAGCCGCCCGCCTGGACCCGATGGGCATCGCATGGGACAAAATCGCCCGCAGGGCCATCACGGCGGACGGCGACTGGAAAGACGGCGACTACGCCGCCGGCCAAGGACCACGCAAGGGCCTCAGCGCGGCGCGGATGCTGGCCCACATCACCTACCTGAGCCGAGGAATCATGTGGGAGAAATTCGGCCGCGAGATCAGGGATAAGGACAAAATGCTGGAGGATATCGCCTCGCGGTTCGAGGTGGAGAGCTATCTCGACCACCAGGGAGACAAATTCGTCGATCGTTTCGACGCGAATTCGTATCTGTATATCTCCCGCATGATGGACCTCTATGATGCTTCCCTGGGCTTCGAGAGCCTCGAGGCGTCGCTGTCCCGGCTGAAAACCAAATGCCTGCTCGTATGCTTCATATCCGATTGGCTCTTCCCGCCGGAGAGAAGTATGGAGATCGCTCAAATTCTCCAAAAACTCAGGCATGAAGTGGAGTTGCACACGGTGGAGTCCACCTACGGGCACGATGCTTTTCTGGTGCAATACGACAAGCTCACCGAAGTCGTCGGTGGTTTTCTCAAAAGACTCGAAAACGGCGGGCCGATCGGCATCAATGCGGCCCCCATACCCCGTGGATGCAAGCGGCTGGTTCTCTCCGTGCCGGGTCATCTCGTACAGAAACCCATTTTGTGGGAGCTCGGCAGAAAATACTCGTTTTCCATCAACATCATGAGGAGCGAGCTGGATGCCCAATCCGGGTGGCAGGTATGTGAATTTGACGGAAACGAAGAGGAAATAGCACAAGCCGTGACGGAACTCCGGGAAATGGGGGTGTGGGTCGACCCGGGGGGTCATGACGCCATCGACCACGACCGCGCCGAAGTGGTATAAACCAAAAAATTGCTGCCATTCTGATATTCACCGGATATTACAGGGTTCGACAAATCAAGACGGAGGCAACGCCATGAGTGAGCTGAAAGAACCAATCGTTGTGGTGAAATACTCGGATTACACATGACCATTTTGCTACGTCGCCACCGTGGGTGGCACGCCCGTGATTGAAGAAGACCCCGACGTCGTCGTCGAGTGGGTCAGTTGGGAAGGACGACCCCCCGGCCAGGAGTTCGCCGGCTACTCGCCAGAGCAGAAAAAAGAAAGTTACGAAACGAACCACAAACCTCTCGCCGAGAAATACAACGTGCCCATCCGGGTGGCGGGAGGCGACTACCGCACCACCAACCTCCACATGGCCACCTATTACGCCCGGGACAAGGGAAAGTTCAAGGAATTCCGGGATCGCTGCTACAAGGCGCGCTGGGAGGACGACCTGAATCTCGAGGATTTGGACGTCATCGCCGGGCTCGGTGAGGATGTAGGACTCGACGGAGAGGAAATCAGAGCCGTCATCGCCGAGGGACGCTACATCGGCGCGCTGCACAGCCAGCGCGCCCAGGGAAAAGGGTTGGGTATTTACGGAATCCCCACGTTCGTGGTGGAGGGAAAGCTCTTTTGGGGCAAAGACGTCATCGACGATGTCAAGGCCGAGGTCGCGCGCGTGAAGCAGGAACGAATCGAGAAGGCGAAACAGGAGAGCTAGCCTTCGCCTCACCCGTATGAACCAGGCGCCCGCTCCCGCGGGGTCGCCGCGCGGGGACATGCGGGCAGTTGCGCGCAAATGCGGGGGGCGAAAAACTTTTTTTAATTCGATAAATATCTGAAAATCATTCTCGTCTTTCTTCAAGTTATCCGTATAACCCGTTGAATGAACGCCGGATATCAATCTGATCCGCTCCGAGATTC
>CAYTSP010000046.1:0-3808 GCA_964440505.1 uncultured Nitrospinaceae bacterium | reverse complement strand
AATCTGCGCCCACGGCCAGTTCGCCATGTCGGATTTGCCCTCGAATTCGAGGTCTTTGGATTTCACGCCGGTCATGATGGCGCGCTCGGCCATCTGGAACGCCGGGGGCAGCGCGTACACCCCGACCATGATGACGATGAGCTGCAGCCCCCCCGAAAGCTCCAGCGTGTCGAACGTGAAGCGCTCATACCCGGTCACGTGGTCCAGGCCCACCATGCCTAGGAGCAGTCCGATGCAGGAGGCCATCAGGCCCTTGATGGGGTCCGAGCCCAGCAGCACGGCGATGCTGGAGAGGCCGAACAGGCTGATCCAGAAGATTTCGGGCGGACCGAAGGCCAGGGCGAATTCCGCAAGGGGCGGGGAGAGCGTCATCAGCGATACGGCGCTCACCATGCCTCCCACCGCCGAGGAGACGCACGCGATCTTGAGTGCGCGTTCCGCGAGGCCCTGCTGGGCCATCGGGTAGCCGTCGAACGTGGTGGCGATGGCGCCCGGCGTGCCCGGAATGCGAAGCAGAACGGCGGGGATGGCGCCGCCGTACGAGCCGCCGTTGTGGATGCCGGCCATCATCCCCAGCGCCATGAGCGGCGACATGCCGAAGGTGAGGGGGATGAGGAGGGCGATGCCCATCGTCGCCGTCAGGCCCGGAATGGCGCCGAAGATGATGCCGCCGATCACCCCCACGAGCATGGCGAGAATGTTCTGCCACTCGAGGATGACCCACAGGGAATTATAAAATGGCTCGATCAAGGTCTCGTTCCTAGTGGCGCAGGAAGAATTCCTGCGTGAGCGGGCGGTCGAAAAGCTGGTCGAACACCACGAAGATGAACAGGAGATAGCAGACCGTGGTGCCCGCCATGACGAACCTGTTCCGGTAGCCCAGCGCCCAGGCCGCGGCGGGAATGAAAATCAGCGAGGCGCTGTAGTAGCCGAGATACTGAACGCCCGCGATGTAGCCCAGCGCCATCAGGGCGCTCAGAACGAAGCGTTTGTGATGGATGAAGAACGGCTCGGAGGTCCTGCTCCGCCCGGATTTCAGCCAGGACTTCACGAACATGAGGACGGAGAGAACGATCATCAAGGCGATGACCATCCGCGGGTAGAAGGCCGCTTCTTCGGGAAAGCTCCCGGCGTGGTAGTAGAGGAAGGTCGTCGCGACGAGGAAGATTACGGAGGCGACTCTGTCATGGTTTTGGAACACGTGCGCTTCCCCCGCGAGTGAAGCCAGGGACAACTTGTATGAGGCCGATAATTCAAGGCGCCTTTTTCTTGCTATGGCATGGCGTCGACCTCGGCCAGGAACCCGAGCGTGTGCCGGCAGAACGCCTCGGGCCTTTCAATCGGGATCAGGTGTCCGCAGTCGGGAATCCTGATGAGGCGCGAACCCGAAATCCCCTCGTTCATGATTTCCGCATGGCCCATCACGTTGGTGACGTCCGCCTCGCCGTTCAGGATGAGCGTCGGGGCCTTGATGCGGGGAAGCTCCGCCTTGATGTCGAACGTCCCGAGCGCGGTGACCGTGAGTTCGCGGAATTTTTGCGGCGACTCAAGCGCGATCTCATACGCCTCGGCAACGTCCGCCTCATCACTGCCCGGCCGGAACCAGTGATGAACGAGGCGGTCCGCGACGGCGGGCCACCCGTCCCGCGCGAGTTCGGCCAGCGTTTCGGGGACGTTGCGCCCCGTCCTGTCGGGCATGGTCCCCACGAGCACGAGGCCATCGACCCGGTCGGGATAATCGAGAGCGAAGCACTGGGCGATCATGCCGCCCATGGAGAGACCGCAGACGTGGGCCTTCTCGACGCCCAAGGCGTCCATCAGGCGCGCCAGTTCACCGGCGAATCCGCGCGGCGAGAAATCGCCCGTCTCTTTTTTCTCAGACTCACCGAACCCCTGGCGATCATGCGCGATGACGCGGTAGCGCTTCTTGAATTCGGGCGTGATCTTGCGCCACACGCGGCCCGAACCCGCGTTTCCGTGAAGAAAGAATACGGGTTTCCCCTCGCCTTCGTCGACGTAGTGGAGGTCGACTCCCGACACGTTGATGTGCGGCATTCGCTTCACCTGACCCTGAGGCGCAATAATGACTCGGGCCCTCGGATTGCTCGTGATTCTGCGCCGTCGGTTACATAAAGTTGTTGAAAAACCCCTTGCAGAGTTCCCAACTACCACTCCCCCCTTGGGGTCATGACCGACAAACGAGAGATCGGAATCACTCCCCCCTTGAGGGTCTGACTTTCCGAGGGGAAAGTCAGACGGTGAACTAAGGGCGCAAGCCCGCAAGTGAACCGGTGGGGGATGTCATTCGGAATGGCGGTAAAACACGATTTACCCCCCACCGAATCGGCCTTCGCCAAAGGCTCGGCCTCTTCGACTCCCCCTCAAGGGGGGAGTGAAATTCAAAAGCGTGCGCTCAACTAAAATTGCTCCACAGACCTTTTTCAACACCCCCACATGAAGCCCGGATGGTCCTTACTTCTTCTTTTTCTTCATCCAGGGATTCGCCTTCCAGAGCTGCTCGTGGGCCATGTGAGACGCGTTTGCGACCTTCGCCATCTCCTCGCCGCTCGTGTATTCCACCGCGATCTTCTGCTTCTTCGCGACTTTCAGGAATCCCGGGTCTGCAATCGCCTTTTTGAAGGCGGCGCGCAGCTTCGCCAGTATGGGCGCCGGCACCCCCTTGGGAGCGGCCACGGGACGATAGACGAAGTTGGTGATGTCCACGCCTTGCTCCTTGAACGTCGGGACCCAGGAGCCGATCGACACCCGCTCGGGCGCCGCCTGGGCGAGGATGCGGACCTTGTCCCTGAATTTCGCGATGGCCGACATCGAGATCGCCAGCACCGGAACGTGGCCGCCGAGCAGGGCGTTGCGCGCGGGGCCGCCGCCGCCGAAGGGCACCTTGTTGAATTTGAGTCCTGTCTTGACCATGAACTTGCTGGTCCCGATGCTGTGGACGCTGCTGAGCGCCGCCATGCCTATCGAGATTTTGCCGGGGTTCTTCTTCACGTCGGCCATGAGGTCGCCCAGGGTCTTGTACTTGCTCGTCTTGAGCACGGCGAACGTCGTCGGCCCCCGGTTCACGTTGCCCAGAAAGTCGAAGTCCTTGATGGTGTATTTCACCTTCCCCATGATGGGGCCGACGATGGCCTGGGGGAAGTTCGTCATGCCGATGGTGTAGCCGTCGGGCTTGGCGTTCGCTATCGCGTTGAACCCGATGTTGCCGCCCGCGCCGGGCTTGTTGATGATGGCGATCTTGGCCCCTTTGCCCAGGTGCTTTTCGAGAAAGGGAACGAAGGCGCGCGACGTCCTGTCCGAACCGCCCCCGACCCTGTAGGCGACGATGTAGTTGATGGCGCGTTCGGGATAGGCCGCCGTCGCCGAATCGACGAACCCCACGGATACCAGAACACCAAAGGCGATGATGCATTTCATGATCTTGGACATCGGGCTTCCTCCATGAGCAGGTTTTCCCAGATTTCGGTTCGATCCCGTGTACTCGGCTCCTTTTTCATCATGATTTTGCGCGCCGCAAGAGATACGCCGCAAAAGAAAGACAAAACGAGCAGGCCGGTTTTCCTCAAACGGCGCATGACTCAAGTGGAATATGGATGGCCGTCATCATAGAGAATCCAGGAAGGGGGCACAAGCGCGCCTTACCGGGGGCTGTCTGAAAAAGTCCTCGCCGGTCGTGATGGCTCCGTAGGTGGCGCTCCCTCCTCGGGAGCGCCACCTACGGAGCCATCACGACCGGCGAGGACTTTTTCAGACAGCCCCCGGTAAGGCGCGCTTGTGCCCCCTTCCTGGA
>CAYTSP010000045.1:0-2813 GCA_964440505.1 uncultured Nitrospinaceae bacterium | reverse complement strand
GTGGTGATGAGCTCATCCGGCGTCCCGTATTTGTCCTCCCGGAAGTCGGGATCATCAAGCGGCGTTTTTTGTCCGAAAAGCTTCATCCAGCGCCAGGCGCGCAGCATTTTGGAGCGCGACCACGCGGTGTGATAGAACTTGGGGACGCGCCAGGCCTCTCCCCCATCTTCCGGGAACCGGGCGGGGTCGGCGGCCGCCTCTATCGCCTCGGTGGTGACCTTGTTGGCCATCACGTGATCGGGGTGGCCGTATCCGCCCTGCTCGTTGTAGGTGACGACCACGTCGGGGCGATAGCGGCGTATGTAACCCACAATCCTGCCGACGACTTCTTCCTCATCGGCATTCTTGAACGCCTCGGGGTGGCCGTTGCCCTCCCAGCCGTCCATGCCCGAATCGCGATAGCCCAGGGCGTGAACTTCGGAAACCCCTAATATCCGCGCCGCGCGCTCGAGCTCTTCGACCCTGATTTCCCCGAGCCTGTTCTGGTCCGCCTCGGAATCGGGGTCGAGGTTCACGCCGAGATGCTCCATCTTGCCCATCTCGCCGTTGGTGCAGGTGATGAGGATGACGCGGTGGCCCTCGCGCGCGCTCTTGAGAATCAGGCCGCCCGTGCTGCTGCACTCATCGTCGGGGTGCGCATGAACAAGCATGAGGGTGAAGGTTTTGGACATGGGTTCCGGACGCCCGGAGGCGCGAAAAAGGCCGCCGGAGCAAATCCGGCGGCCTCAGGAGGCGACAAAACTAGTGGTGTTCCCAGGTATCTCCTGAATTGAGAAGCGTGTCGATATCGCCCTCGCCTTTCGCCTGGGCCGCGGCGACTTGATCCACCATCAAGCCCTCGAACGGCGGACGCTCCACTTTTCTCAGAACGCCCAGGGGCACGGGGCCGCCTTCGAGTTCGACCCGGCTCAGGATATGGGCGTAGCCGCCCGCCTCATCGTCCACGCGGTGGACGGTGACGTCGGGAGAATCGGCCTCGACGACCCGGACCTTGTAATCCTCGAGGGAAATTCCCTTGCGATCATCCTCAGGACCGTAGACGAGGGGCTGCCCGTCTTCGAGATACATCACGTTCTGCTCTTTCATGCCTTTCTCGGTGAATTTGTGCCACGCGCCGTCGTTGAACACGATGCAGTTCTGCAGCACCTCGAGCAAGGATGTGCCCTCGTGGTTCGCCATCTCCTCGAACATCGCAGCCATGTGCTTCTGATCCCTGTCCGTCGTGCGGGCGACGAAGCTGCACTCCGCCCCCAGGGCCAGCGTCAGCGGGTGGAGCGGATAGTCCACCGAGCCGATGGGCGTGGACTTCGTGCGCGAGCCCAGAAGCGAGGTCGGCGAATACTGGCCCTTGGTCAATCCGTACACGCGGTTGTTGAAGAGAATGATCTTGACGCCCACGTTGCGGCGCATGGAGTGGATCAGGTGGTTTCCGCCGATGCTCAGCGCGTCGCCGTCGCCGCTGATGACCCAGACGGAAAGGTCCGGATTGCTCACCTTCACGCCGGTGGCGAACGCCGGAGCGCGTCCGTGAATGGTATGGAAACCGAACGTGTCCATGTAGTAGGGAAAGCGCGCGGCGCAGCCGATGCCGGAGATGAACACGAATTTCTCGCGCGGAATCTCGAGCGTCGGCAGCACCTTCTGCATCTGGGCCAGAATCGCGTAGTCACCGCAACCCGGGCACCAGCGCACGACCTGGTCGGACTGAAAATCCTTGCGGGTGAGGCCCAAACCCCCGCCGTTCTTGGCTGTCGTCGTAGACATTTAGAGTAACTCCTCAATCTTGGTAATCAGTTCGCCGACCTTGAAGGGCTTTCCTTGAATTTTGTTGAAGCTGATCGTATCGACCAGATACTGGTAGCGGAGCATCTTGGAGAGTTGTCCCAAATTCAACTCGGGGACGAGGATTTTTTCGAAATTGCCGAGCACTTCTTCGAGGTTCGCCGGGAAGGGGTTGAGATGCCTCAGGTGAACCTGGGATACGGAGGCGCCACGGGCTTGCAAGGCCTCGATCGCCGCCGTGATGGCGCCGAAGGTTCCGCCCCAGCCGATGACGAGAACCTTGCCGCTCGCCTCGCCGATGACCTCAGCATTCGGGATGTCCTTCGCTATCCCTGCGATCTTCGCGTCGCGCGTGCGCACCATGAACTCGTGGTTCTCGGGTTCGTAGTTGACGTTGCCGGTCTGGTCTTCCTTCTCGATGCCGCCGATTCTGTGCTCGAGCCCGGGCGTTCCGGGAATCGCCCACGGGCGAGCCATCGTTTCCGGGTCGCGAAGATAGGGCAGGAACCCTTCCGGCTCCGTTCGGAAGGAAACCGGCATCTCGGGGATATCCGAAGCCTTGGGCAGCAGCCAGGGCTCGGACCCGTTGGCCAGATAGCCGTCGCTCAGAATCACCACGGGCGTCATGTATTTCACCGCCAGGCGGCTCGCCTCTATCGCCGTCCAGAAGCAGTCCCCCGGCGTGGCCGCCGCCACGACCGGAAGCGGGCTTTCGCTGTTGCGCCCGAACATCACCTGGAGCAGGTCGGCCTGTTCGGTCTTGGTGGGAAGTCCCGTGCTGGGGCCGCCGCGCTGGATGTTGGCGATGACCATGGGAAGCTCCGTCATTACGCCGAGACCCATGGCCTCGGCCTTGAGAGCGATGCCGGGGCCGCTCGAACACGTCACGCCGAGCGAGCCGGTGAACGATGCGCCGAGGGCCGCGGAGACGGCGGCGATTTCGTCTTCCGCCTGGAAGGTCTGCACGCCGAAATTCTTGTGGCGGGAGAGTTCGTGGAGAACGTCGCTCGCCGGCGTAATCGGATAGGCGC
>CAYTSP010000044.1:0-5778 GCA_964440505.1 uncultured Nitrospinaceae bacterium | reverse complement strand
GGGCCCGGGTTCGTGATTCGGCTCATGGACACTTTGCGTCCGGGAGGGGAAGTCCGGAGATGCCGGGACGCGAGCAACCGCATTTGTTCTCGGCCGGTTCGCTTTAGGAGTTGACTCCCGAGAATCATGTATCGCCCGCGTGAACCTCATGCCCGATTAGAGTTATCTGCGCGAGGCGCTGGTTCACCGGATTCGATCCGGAAAAACGCTTGCCGGAGCATTCACCAAAATCAACTTGTCACTCGGTAATATGCGTCTTGCCTTTGGCAGATCGGGTCTCTATACTTCTTTTCCGATAACTGTTTTATCTTTTCCGGGCCGCCGAGGAGGCGCGTATTCGATGCGTAACGGTCGTTTGTTCCTGCTCGGCGCTCTTGTGTGCTTTCTTGTTTTTTTCGGCAGCGTGGCGATTGGCGCCGCGGGCTTCGGCGCAGTGCTCGACGACGTGCCGGAGATGCTGACGCTGCTGGTCGCCGTTCTCCTGTTCGTAGCCGCCATTATCATGCTGGAAGAGGTGGAAAACAGCAGCACCGACGCCTGATATCGGACTCATCGCAATATCCATCAAAAAAGGGGAAGCAAGATGACGGACAAGAAGACGAGAGAAGAGATCGCTTCGGTCGAACGCCGCAATTTCCTGAAGCTCGCGGGCGCAGGCGGCGTCACGGCCGCGTTGGTGGCGGCCGGGACCGGAGCGCTCACCTCGAGCAAGGCCTCGGCGCAGACGGCCAAGGAGGAAGCCATGCGCCGCCGCACCGCGAAATACACGATGACGATGGCGACCGCCTACGTGCTCACGGCGGACCGCAGCTATCCCATCATGCAGCTCGACTTCAAGGAGAACATCCAGAACGCCACCAACGGCAAGGTCTACGTCAAGCTGGCGGCGGGCGGCCAACTGGGCGTCGGTTCGACGCTGGCCCAGAAGGTGCAGAGCGGCACGATCCAGGCGGCGCAGCATTCGCTGTCTAATTTCGCGCCCTTCGCGCCGGTCGTCGACCTGATCAACCTGCCATACCTGTGCGGCGCCAACCAGCGCTTCGTGAACCTGGTGACCTCGGACCACTGGAAGAAGACCATCCACCCGAAAGTCGAGGCGCGGGGATTCAAGCCGCTCTACTATATCGTGATCGACCCGCGGGTCGTGGCGGTCCGCAAGGGCGGCGCGGGCGCGGTGCTGAAGCCCGCGGACCTCAAGGGCGTGAAGTTCCGGGTTCCCGGCTCGAAGATGCTGCAGCAATACTACCGCCTCGTCGGCGCCAACCCGACGCCGGTCGCCTGGGGCGAGACGCCGTCTGCGATCAAACAGGGCGTGGCGGACGCGCTCGATCCGGCGGTCGGCGCGCTCTTCGTCTTCGGCTTCAAGGACATCCTGAGCCATGTGACCTTCACCCAGGCGGTGCCGGACAGCCAGGTCTTCTCGTGCAATCTCGCATGGTTCAACTCGCTGCCCAAAGACGTGAAGGACGGTGTCGAGTTTGCGTCCGAGATCACCTCGCAGCAGAACCTCGCCAAGGTGCCGGCGGCGCGCAACTATGCGATGGCGGAACTCAGGAAGTCCGGCGTCGAGTTCCACTCGCTCAGCAAAGCGCAACTGGCGGTCTGGAAAGAGACGGGCGGCTACCAGCGCTCCGAGTGGGACGGCTTCAAGACGAAGCTGGCCGGTTCCATGGATTCGTTCAATAAACTGGTCGAAGCCGCCGACACGCAGAGCCGCTACTACGTTCACGACGCCTAAACCGCATGGCCCGGCGGCGCACGCCGCCGGGCCGTTCCGCTCTAGGGAACTCCGGGAGGAGGAGCGTCCTTGCTCGCCTCACTGAACAGGAACATCGAGCGTCTGGCGCTGCTGTTTTTCTATACCATGCTGGTCGCCACCATGGCGGTCGAGGTGGTGCGGCGCGAGGTCTTCGCCTACTCCTCGATCTGGGGCGAGGAGATAGTCCGCTACGCGTTCATCTACCTCGTCTGGATCGGCGCTGCTTCGGCGGTGCGGGAGCGGGCGCACATACGCATCGACGTCATCTTCAACTACGTCGGGCCGCGCACCAAGGCCGCCCTCTACATCTTCGGCGACCTGGTGATGCTGGCCATTGCCGTCATCTCCATCTGGTGGTCGCTGGAGAACGTCTCCGTATCCTGGAAATTCGGTTCGGTCAGCCATGGACTGCGGCTTTCGATGGTCTGGTTTTTCGCCGCCGTGCCCATCGGTTTTTCGCTGCTGGTCTTTCGCCTCATCCAGTCGCTCATTCGCGACGTCGCAGACTTCCGCTCCGGCTCCTCCCTCTACGAGGGCGCCCGGCTGTTCGACTAAGGGGGTCCGGGAGGGAAGCCGATGCTCTGGAACCAGATGCAGCAGGCCCATCAGGAGATAGGCTGGGATTTCTACGGCCCGGTCATCTTCTTCGTGGTCCTGGTCGCGCTGGGCGTCCCCGTCTGGGCGGCCATCGGCGGCGGCGCGGTGGCGATGCTGCTCGTTTCGGGCGTTCTCCCCCTGTCGCTGCTCGGCGAGAGCCTCTTCGACGGGATCGACCATTTCGCCCTGACCGCCGTGCCCCTGTTCATCCTGACGGGCGACGTGCTGGTGCGCACCGGCCTCAGCCGCAAGTTCCTCGACGTGGCGGAGGCCCTGACCTGCTGGGCGAGAGGGGGCTTCGGCTCCGCCACGGTGCTGGTCTGCGGCATGTTCTCGGCCATTTCGGGTTCGGACGCGGCGGGCGCCGCCGCGGTGGGCCGCATGACGATCGCGCGGCTGGTCGAATCGGGCTACCCGCGCCCCTACGCCTGCGCGCTCGTGGCGGCGGGCGCGTGCACGGGCATCCTCATCCCGCCTTCGATCGCCTATATCATCATCGGGCTCGTACTCGGCATATCCGCCGCCACGCTCTTCCAGGCCGCCTTGATTCCCGGCATCCTGATTCTCACCTCCATCCTGATCACGAACATCATCGTCAACCGGCGCTACGCGTACGAGGGCGGCGGGCTGATCTCGGCGGCCGAATGGGCCGGCAATCTCAAAAAGGCGGTAAAGAACGGCTGGTACGCCTTCATCGTCCCCGGCGTGATCTTCTGGGGTATTTTCTCGGGCCAGCTGACGCCGACCGAGGCGGGCGCGACCGCAGTGGTCGTCACCATCATCATGGGCTTCATTCTGGGCACGCTCAGGTTCTCCGATTTCCCGGCGATGCTGGTGAGTTCGGCGAAGGTCAACGGCGTCATCCTGCCGATCATCGCCTTCTCCCTGCCGCTCGCCCAGACCATGGCGGCGCTCGGCGTACCCCAGGGATTCGTCCATGCGGTCACGTCGATGACGGACAATCCCTACGTGCTGATCCTGCTCATGATCGCCATCCTCATCGCGGCCGGCTGCGTCATGGAGACCACGCCCAACATCGTCATCTTGGCGCCTATCCTGAAGCCCCTGGCGGACGAGATCGGCATGAACGAGATACAGTTCTGCGTGATGATGATCACAGCACTCGGCGTGGGCTTCATCACGCCTCCGCTCGGCCTCAACCTCTTCGTCGTCTCCGGCCTGACGGGCGACTCGATCCTCGATATCGCCGCGCGCGCGGTGCCCTTCGTCTTCTTCATGCTGCTGGTGGTATTGCTGATCGCTTACGTCCCGTGGATCTCCACCGTGCTCCTGCCCGCGGCGTACCAGTGAGATGGTGACCGGTCAGGTCCGCTGCTCCGGTGGAAGGCGCTCCGTGAAATGAAGGCGCTCGTCTACACCGGTCCCGAAACCCTCGACTACCGCGATGCGCCGGATCCCGAGATCGGTGAAGACGCGTTGATCCGGGTCGCTCATGTGGGCATCTGCGGTTCGGACATGCACGCGTGGGCCGGCCATGACGAGCGCCGCCCGGCGCCCCTGATCCTCGGCCACGAAGTGTCCGGATCCGTGGTGGAGGGCCCGGGCGCGGGCAGTCGCGTCGCGGTGAATCCGCTGGTCACATGCGGCGCTTGCTCGGTTTGCCGCTCGGGACGGGAAAATCTTTGCGCGACGCGAGAGATCATCTCCATGCCGCCGCGCGAGGGGGCGTTCGCCGAACTGCTCGCGATGCCGGCCGCTAACCTCATCCCGATCCCCGAGGGATTCCCGACCGAGAAAGCAGCTCTCACCGAGCCTTTGTCGTGTGGATGGCACGCGGTGCGCCTGGCGCAGCGGTTCCTGGACAGGCCGATCAGCGAAGCGCGCTGCCTCGTCATCGGCGGCGGCGCGATCGGGCTCGGCGCCGCGCTCATTCTCGCTGATCGGGATGCGGCCGAAATCCACATCGCGGAGATCAACCCCGCGCGCCGCGTCATCCTCTCCCGCGCCGGTGGTTTCCGGGTCTACGACCCCTCGTCGGAAAAGGACCCGGAAGCCGTCGATCTGGTCATCGACGCGGTCGGGTTCGAGGCGACCCGCGCATCGGCGTCCGCCGCGGTCCGGCCCGGAGGCGCAATCCTCCATATCGGCCTGGGTTCCGCGGCGGGCGGCCTCGACATCCGCCGCATGACGCTTCAGGAAATCGCCTTCATCGGCGCCTATACCTACAGCGCCGCGGATTTTCGAGAAACCGCGGAAGCGATCTTCTCGGGCCGCCTCGGAGCGCTCGACTGGACCGATATCCGTCCGCTGTCGGAGGGAGCAAGCGCCTTCGCCGACATCAGCTCAGGCCGCGCCGCCGCGCCCAAAATAGTCCTTGAGCCCTGAGAACGCCGGTGTTTTGCGGTTGACCGATGCCCTGGATAATGCGCTCGTCAATACCGTTTGCTCGAACAGTATCTTGCGTTACGGCACGGCAATCGACGCCTCCTGGCGTGGCTTGAACGGGCTTGGCGCGGTTTGTGCTTTCTCGTTGATGTTTCCCGCATGGACCTCGCCTTGGGCAAGCACGGCCACCTCGTGTGCACGCTTTGCCGTTATCATGGCTATAGGAGGCGAGATAGTGCGCGTGCGGGTCGATCGCGTGTCTAACACGACGAACGCAAGAATATGCGCTGCTGTTGCCCGCGCGTCGGCACCATGTTCTGTAAGATGAGGAGGTGTGGCGGATTTGCTGGAGTCACTTCTGGAGTTTTGAAGGTTTACACGTCGAGGCGAAGGTCCGTCGCGGGTATCCTGTCCTCCAATGCCCAGTACACCGTGACACCCGCTCCCCAAAACGTATTACTGGAAAACTGACGGAAAGAATGATTGACGACCGGCCTGTGCTGGCGGCGCGACCCGCTCGGCGGACTCGCCCACTGAATCGCGCGCGAGATGCGCGTAGCGCGACGTGGTTTCGATCCGCGCATGGTCCACGAGCTTCCCGATCATGGGGTCGTTCAAAAAGACCCCCTTTCAGGGGATAGAGGGGACGCCCCTCACAACTGGAAAAGCAACACCCCCTCCCTTGCCAGGGGGGTAGAAGCCATACTCCCGACGAGGACTTTTTAACAACAAACTCCTCAAGGGGGAATGATTCCCGACCTTCGAGAGGGCTGGAGTGTTGCAGAATCACAAACCTGACTCGGAAGCGCTCATCTCTTGGACCCTGCGAAAAAGGCGGTATAAATGGGGCGGACAACCCCGCGCCTCCCTCGAAAAATCACCGCCGCTGTAATAGACTACGATATCGCGCGGAACCGCCCGCACCGAAAACCAGTGAGAGGCACCCATGACAGCGACTCTCGAGCGCTTCTTCGGACTGGCGCAGCGCGGCACCGACGTACGGACGGAGGTGACGGCGGGCGCGACGACGTTCCTGACGATGGCCTACATCGCCTTCGTCAACCCGCAGATCCTCT
>CAYTSP010000043.1:0-9363 GCA_964440505.1 uncultured Nitrospinaceae bacterium | reverse complement strand
TTCCAGAAACGCGGCGCGGTAGGCATACACGCCACCCCCCATCGCGGGGAAAATGGATGAGAGCACGAAGGCGATGATCTTGTATTTCGTCGTATCCACGCCCGTCATGGCGGCCGCGTCCTCGTTCTCCCGGATGGCGACGAGGCCATAACCCAAGCGATGCCGCGTGACGAAGTACTGCGTCAAAACCGCAAGCACGGCCACCCCGAGCATGGAGAAGTAGAAAAAGCGCGTGAAGTAATCCGGCCCGCCCGTTATCTGGGGAAGGTTGATGCCGTCCCCCCCGCCGGTGATGCGCAGATTATCCGCCAGTTCGCGGAAGAACTCCGCCACGCCAAATGTGGCGATGGCGAAGTAGTGGCCCCTCAACCTCAATATGGGAACGCCCAGGGCGAGCGCCACGAGAGCGCCAAGGCAGGCGCCGATCCCCAGCGTGATGAAGAAATTGAACCCAGCGTTCATGAGGATGGCCGTCGTATACGCCCCCAGCCCGAAAAAGGCAGCCGGCGCGAAGGAGGGATAGCCCGTCAGGCCACCGATGAAATTCCAGCTCACCGCCAGAATGGCCACCATCAGGATATCCATCCACTTCCTGATCTCGTCGTTTTCCACGAACGAGGGCAAGAGGATGAGGGCGAGCACGCCCGCTCCCATACCGAACCATTGAATGTGGGACCAGGGCCTGAACATGTTATTCGAAACCCTTTCTGCCCAGCAGGCCCGATGGCTTGATGAAGAGCACCAGAATCAAGAGCACGTAGCCGATAGCGTTTTGCAGCCCGGGACCTAAGTACAGGGCGCCAAAATTCTCGGCGAGGCCAAGGATCAATCCCCCTGCAAGCGCGCCAGTGATGTTCCCCAAGCCCCCGATGGTGCAGATGATGAAGGATTTCGAGAGGAACTCCACATCGCTCACCGGCGATATGGCAAAACCCACGCTCACGAGAGAACCCGACGTGGCTGCGGCTGCCGCGCCGATCCCGTAGGTGATGGCGTAGATTCTGCCGATGTCGACGCCCATCAACTGAGCGGAGTCCAAATCCATCCGTGTCGCGCGTATGGCTCGGCCCGTGCGCGTTCGCCCCATGAACCAGAAAAGAATGCTCGTGAGTAGGACTCCCAGCACGAATATGGAAATCCGCACGAAGGGGATGGAAAGCCCCATGAAGGGAATCGAAAAACCCGCATAGGAGGGCTGCACGGACCTGAAATCACCGGTAAAGAAATATATCGCCAGCCTCACGACGAGCAACTGAAGGCCGAAGGTGAGAATCAGGGACATGAACATGGGTGCGCGTACGATCTTGTTGATCAGTCCGCGCTGCACGACGTAGCCGGCGCAGAACATGGAGGCGGCTGAGACAGGTAGAGATAAAAACGGATCCACGCCGTAGAGCTTGAACATCCAGAACGTGACGTAACCGCCCAACATCAAGAACGTGCCGTGCATAATGTTGAGGATGTTCATCACGCCCCAGACAAGTGAGAAGCCGACCGCGATACAGGCGTATATACCCCCCAGGAGAATGCTGTTAATCAGAATCTGGGCATAAACCATCTGTCTTACCCACTTTGGATACTAGGTGATGATTTCCCATTCACTCGAATATCGATCGAGTTGCGCCGCGCTGTATGGGTCTACATGGTGGTCGCGTTCGGGAATCTCGACGTGTTTTTCCTCCCCGCACAAGGCGGTAGTGAAATAGCGCTGCCCCGTGTCGTTGATGTTCGTAACGATGTTGGCCAGTTCAGGATGCCTGCGGGCCAGCTTGACGGCGGCCGCCACGTTGCAGCCCGAGGAGATGCCGCAGAAAATCCCCTCCTCGCGCGCGAGGCGCTGCGCCATTTCGACGGATTCATCCGTCGTCGTCGTCACGATGCCCGTAAGCAGCGACAAGTCGAGCGCCTTGGGCACGAAGCCGTCCCCGATGCCCTCGATGCCGTGCGGCCCCCAGCCCCGTTGGCTCAGGAGCGGACATTCCTGTGGCTCCACCGCATAGAGCTTCACGTCGGGGTTGTCCTCGCGCAGGTATTTCCCCACGCCGCTCACCCAGCCGCCCGTTCCCTGCGACGCCACGACGGCGTCGACGCGCCCGTCCAGCTGCTCGAAAATCTCGGGCCCCGTCGTGAGGTAGTGCGCCTCGTTGTTGTCGAGGTTGTCGAACTGGGCGGGAACCCAGTATCGCTCGGGCGAAGCCGCTCGGATTTCTTCGAGTTTCTGGAGTGCCAAGTCGACGTCGCTCTCCCCGCCCGGCGTAAACACCAAATCGGCCCCATAGGCGCGCATGAGCTTTTTGCGCTCATCGCTCATGCCCTCGGGCATGACGACGACGCATGAGTAGCCCTTCACCGCAGATACGAACGCGCAGGCGATGCCTGCGTTGCCGGTGGAGCATTCGAGCACCGTCATGCCGGCTCTCAGTTCCCCGCGTTCCTCCGCTTTCAGAATCATATTGTAGTAGATGCGATCCTTGAGGCTGCCCGAGGGCGAGTACCACTCGAGTTTCGCGTAGACCTCGGGCTCCACGTCCACCGCCGCCTTGTTCAAACGAACCAGAGGCGTGCCGCCGATGGCGTCGAAAATGTTGTCCGAATAGCGTCTGTAAGAATCCCAGGCTCTTTTTTGAATGCCCATTTCTTGCACCTAAGTAGGAGGGAAATCCCTTATTCGATGATCTCCCATGTGGACCTGAATTTCTGGAGCATCATCTCCCTGTCCCCTTCGACGACCTCTTGCAGCGCCGCTTCCATGCCCGACTCGTCATGACAAAGCGGCGTGGAGAAATAGCGCTGCCCCGAGTCCCCGAAAATGGTGACGATTCGACCGGCCTCGGGATAGGAGCGCGCGAACTTTATCGCCGCCGCCAGGTTGCAACCCGAGGAGATGCCGCAGAAAAGCCCCTCTTCGCGCGAGGCGCGCCTCGCCATGCGGAGCGATTCTTCCGTAGAGGCGGTGATGATGCCGTCGATGATGGACAAATCCAGAATGTTGGGGATCAGGCCGTCGCCGATTCCCGCAATGCCGTGCCCGCAGCATACCCCCTCGCTGATCAGGGGCGATTCCGTCGGCTCCACGCCGTAGATTTTGAGATTCGGGTTTTTCTCCCTCAAAAACCGCCCCACGCCCGTGAGCCAGCCGCCCGTTCCCACCGCAGCGATGAGCGCATCCACATCGCCGGCCAGTTGCTCCCATATTTCCGGGCCGGAAGTGGTGTAGTGCGTGTCCACGTTGTCCATATTCTCGAATTCGGCGGGAACCCAGTATTTCTCGGGGTCGCTCGCGGCCATTTCCTTCATTCGCTTGAGTGCTACGTCCACATCGCTCTCTCCGCCCGGCGTCGTGATGAGTTCCGCGCCGAAGGCGTGAATCATCTTTTTGCGCTCGGGACTCATCAGCTCGGGCATGACGATGATGCACGCATATCCCTTGACCGCGGCCGCCGCCGCGCAGGCGATGCCCGCGTTGCCGGACGAGCATTCCAGAATCACCTTGCCGGGCGTCAGTTCCCTCCGCGCCTCGGCGCGGGAGATCATCTGATCATAGATGCGATCCTTCAAGCTGCCCGTGGGGGAATACCATTCGATTTTGGCGAAAATCTCAGGCCCCAGCCCCTGTGAGATTCGTCCCAGCTTCACCAGCGGGGTATATCCCACAGCATCGAAAATCGTCTCCGAAACCGAAGCCAGGCTTTCCCATGCTCTCGATGTTACTTGCATCTTTCTGCTCCCGTGAGGCAGCGCGTTATTTCTTGTCCTACCCCGCTTTCAGACGAGGGATGATTTCCTTCGCCACGATTTCCACCTGTTCCTTCTCGTATTTGTAGGGAACGAAAATGAGCCGGTTCACCCCGGTGTCGATGTGGGCTTGCAACTGCGCCACGCACTCATCGACGTTTCCCATGACGGCGCTCTCGGCCGTGGACTCGCTCCAGGAGGCGTAGTCCCACTCCGTGTGGAGCCATTCGTTCATCGGCTCCTCGATATCCGCGCGCGAATCCCCCACCATGATGGGAAGCTGGTTTGTGCTCTCGAGCGTGGCGGGATCACGCCCGGCCTCCTCAGCGAATCGGCATACCTTATCCCAGGACTTCGTAAAACTCTCCGGTGTATAAAAATAGGTGAGCCAGCCGTCGCCCTTTTCGCCTGCACGCTTGAGCACGCGATCAACGTAGCCCCCGATGAGGATGCTCGGCCTCGGGCTTTGCACGGGCTTGGGGAACATGACCGAGTTTCTCAGGTTGTACTGTCCGTATTCGGCACGCACCATGTCCTCTGTCCACAGCCTCGTGATGATCTCGATATTCTGATCCATGATGTTGCCGCGCTTTTCGAAAGGCACGCCCACCGCGTCGAACTCGCGCTTGTACCAGCCCGACGCCATGCCGACAATGAGGCGGCCGTTCGATATCTGGTCGATGCTCGAGAGTTGTTTCGCCACGACGAGCGGGTTTCTGAGCGGCAAGACGAGCACGCCCGTGCCGAGCTTGATTCTGCTCGTCCGCGCGGCCACCGCCGTCAGAAGCGTCAGCGACTCGATGATGGGAAAGTGCGGCTCCACGCCCAGCAGAATGTGGTCCCACACCCACAGGGATTCGAAGCCCAACTCCTCCATGGCGACACCGTATTCGATGAGCGCTTCCGGGTCGGGGAGTTCGGGATATGCGGTGAAATTCCGCATGGCGATTCCGTACTTGACGTCTTTTCCTGACATGTCGATTCCCTTCGGTTTTATTCCGCTCCGCACCAATCCAGGATGGAGAGCGCCAGCGTTTTCGTCGCGTCGATCACGTCCTCCACCGCCACCCATTCGTTGTTCGCGTGCATCTGGGTGGTGGGCCCGGGTCCGAAGATGACCGTCGGGATGCCGGCGAAACCGTTCAGAAAGCGCGTGTCGGCCGCTCCCTGGCGCCCGGATATTTCAGGGGTATTGCCCGATACTTCCTGGTAGGCGTTCGCCACCGTCTTGACGATTGGGTGCTCGGCATCCACAGCCGCCGATTCGGCGTAATACCCCACGAAACGCACCTCCGGCGGATGATCCTTCATCCAGGGATCATCCTGTGCCGCCTGCGCCACCTGATCGACCAGGCTCTGCTTGGCCGCGTCATGATCCTCGCCCGGCACGGTGGCGAGACTCCCCTTGAGCACGCAGGTGTCCGGGAAGGCGCTCGGGAAGCTCCCGGCCTCCATCGAGCCGACCATGCAGGGGATCGCGTCGATGATTTTCGGATACAGCGGATGGGATACCGTTTCCAGTCGTTTTTTCTCGAGATCGGCTACCGCCTGGACGATCTTGTAGCCGAGATCGATGGCGTTCACGCCCTGATACCTTCGCTGGATGCCCGCCGCTTTCCCCCGCACGAGTATTTCGAACCAGATTCTTCCGATGCAGCCGGGCTGGATGGCGTTGCCACTCGTCTCGCAGCAAATCCCTGCATCCGCCGTATAGCCGCGCAAAATGGTGTCGAGCGTGCCGTGGCCGCTCAACTCCTCATCCACGACGAAATCGAGAATCACGTCGCCCTTGGGCCTGAGACCCGCCGCCATGAAGCATTTGGCCGCCATGATGATGGCCGCCACCCCGCTCTTCATGTCCGAGGCGCCGCGTCCGTAGAGGCGGCCGTCTTCGATGTCCGCCGAGAGCGGCCCATGCTCCCAGGCGTCATCCGGGCCGTTCGGGACGGTGTCGGTGTGGCCGTTCAGCAGGAGCGATCTGCCTCCGCCTGAGCCCTTGAGAACGGCGACCACGTTCGGCCTCCCCTCGTAACCCCTCGTGACGGGCACGTACTCGGGGTGTTTTTTGAGTTCCTCCCAGTCCGATTCCCAGACGTCCACTTCCAGGTTCATCTCGCGGAGGAAATCTGCGATGTAGCCTTGAATCTCTTCCTCATCCCCCGTCACGCTCGGTATCTGCACGAGCTTGGCGAGCAGGGCGATTGTTTCATCCCGATGGGCGTCGACCTGGGTCAGAATTTTTTCTCTGTACTCGGCGCTCATGGCGGCTCCATATGGTTATGCGGTGTATATCTTGTCCGGATCCAGATGACGAAGCGCAGCCAACTCCTCTTCCGTGGGCAGCTCCGTGGTTCCCACCGAGGAATCCATGATGAGTTCAAAGCCCGTGTTCTCCTGCACCTTCTCGGGCGTGACGCCCGGATGCAGAGCCTCGACGCGCATCCGGCCCGTGTCATCGTCGAATCCCAGAATCGCCAAGTCGGTGACCACGCGGTACATGCCGCCGGCTAGCAGGCCCGAATCGCGCCTCGAGGTCCCGCCCCGGATATAGCCGGGGCTGGTGATGAAATCCACGTTCTCCACGAAGCGGCGCTTTTCCTGCGGCATCGCCACGATCATCCTGGTGAGGCTCGAAATGTCGTTTCCCCCGCCCGTGCCGGGCAGCCGAACGGACGGGTCGTCCGCGCTTCCGATGAAGGAGCTGTTCAGGTTTCCGTACTGATCGATCTGGGCGCCCCCCATGAAGCCCACGTCCACGTAGCCGCGCTGAAGCAGGAGCAGCACCTCGGTGATGCTCACCAGCATGTTCGCCTTGCGCGTGCAGCGCTGCTCGTTCGTGGTGGGCGGAAGCTGGCCAGGCACGACGTGCGGACCGATGGTGCCGCCCTCGAAGAGAATCGTCACGCCCGGGGCATGGAGGCGCTGAGCCAGCGTGGCGGCCAGCAGCGGAATCCCCACGCCCGCGAAAACCACCTGACCGTCCTCGAGCACGCGCGCGCTCATGACACATAAAAGCTCCGACGCCGTGAAGTCTTTCGTCTCAATCGTCATAAATGCTCCTCCCCCTTCGGGCCGCATCCAACAGCTTATCCAAGCCGATAAGATTCAGATACTCCGTCCAGTTCTCCGGCGCGTAGCAGTATTCGTCCAGATACGTCTTCACGCCCTGCATCGGCTCTTTTCTCGTGAGTTCGGCGTAATAGTCCATGTGCGAGAACAAAGGCTCATAGACCCCGAAGCATTCATGCGGCGCGCAGCCGTATGGCGCCTCCACCACCGCGTCGACGGTGAAGAAGGGGATTCTCGTCTGATCGGGCCTTCTGCGAATCTGATCGTTCGAGATGATTCGCTCTGTGGTGATGATGACGCGATTCGCCGCCATGGCCATGTCGATATCCATGAACGTCAGGCCGTCGAGCTGCGCGTTGCCGTAGGGGTCGCACCTTTGGGCGTGGATCAGCGCGACGTCTGGATTGAGAGCCGGAACGAGGAGGATTTTCTCGTCCGTGAACGGACAGGTCATTTCTTCGAGATTATCGAGCTGCCCCGCCACGTCGGAGCCCATCATCGAACGCATCGGCATGAACGGAACGCCCATGGCGCCCGCCCTGTAGCGCAGGCCGATGGACATGTGGCTCCATTCCTCGAAACGCGCCAGCCTGTTCTCGGTGAAATGCCGCATGACGCGCGAGACGCCCCAGACGATTCCCTGGCTGAACCAGCTCGTGAGAATGTGATTCCCGATGCCCGAGGCGAAGATGAGGTCGCCCTCGGTGGAGACGATGCTGCGCGAGAAGGAAAGGTTCTTTTTCCTCGCGCGTATCAGCGCCCATACCATGGCGAAGGGGGTTCTCGAAGCCGTGGAGCCGCCCAGGCTGACGTGCTCGCCATCGGCCACGAAATCACAGGCCTCCTCGAGCGTCATCACCTTGTCTCTCAGGCTGCGATCCCGCGCCTGAGTCTGTTCCCTGAGCGAAAGATAGTTTTGCGTCACGTTTTTCTCCATTACGGCGGGGCGCGCATTCGCCCCTTGTTTCCAACGCGTTGAAAATCTTGTATCGGCAACCGGAAAATAGATGTCCCCCCGTTCGTAGATTAAACGCAAGACACCGGAATCGCAATGGGGAAAAAAAGAATCGAATCTATTGAATAATTTAATGAATACAGAATATAATTTTCTCGCTCCCTGGAAGATCGTTTTTCTTTTTTATCCGATTTTCGGAAGAAGTATGACAAAACGAGTCCGCTGAGCATAGCGCCGTACCATCAAATTCCACAATGGAATGACGGGCATCACGGCAAATGATTTCGCGAGGTTTTCATGTTGAATTTAAGACAACTCGAATACTTCTACTACGTGGCGAAACACGGCGGCTTCACCCGCGCGGCGAGGCAACTGCCCTTCTCCATTCAGCAGCCCGCCCTAAGTATCCGGGTGAAGGCGCTCGAAGCGGACCTCCAGGTGAAGCTCTACCAGATCGTCGGCCGCAAGTTTCAATTAACGCCGAGCGGCGGGTATCTCTTCGACGCCATTAAACCTTTTTTTGAGTCCCTCGGGACGGTCGAGCGCCACCTGCGCGGGGAAACGCACGGACGGCTCGTCGTGGCGGAGGCCGCCCCCATGCTGATATTGAAGGGGCACAGGGCCGCGTTTCTCAGGTTTCGCGAACGCTACCCGAACGTCCAGATATCCGTGCTGGAGCGAAACTGGACGAATCTGCTCGAACACGTATCGGAAGGAGCGGTCGATTTCGCCTTCGGCTCGGCGCCCGTGGCGCGGGGGAATTTCTCTTTCGAAGAGTGGACGGAGACGGACTATCTCCTCTTTTGTCCCGAGGAGCACGCCGTATTGAAGGAGGAGAAAATCGCTCTCGACAGCATCGCGGCGCATCCGCTCATCCTGCTGGAACGCGGCACGGCGGACCGCCAGCACATCGAGCAAACCTTCGAGAAGCAGGGGTTATCCATCAACGTCGTCTTCGAAACGTCCTCCTACACCCTGATCAACGAGGCTGTGCTGAACGGAGCGGGCATCGCTATCGTCAATGCGCTCTGGCCCCGTCCCGAGACCGCAAACGGGTGGCGAACCATCAACTTATCCCACCTGTTCGGGAAAAAACGCATCGGGCTGTTCCGGCGAAACGACGTCTACCTCCCCCCCTACGCAGGTGATTACCTCGCCATGCTGAGAGAAACCCTGATGAACTAAAACACAACGCGCCCCCTGCGCTTTTGACGCCCCCCGCCCCATTTGCCATCATACGCGCATGAACGCTCACGACCTGAAAACCTGGCTCGCGCATCTCGAAGAGCGGGGATCGCTCAAGCGCGTATCGCGCAGCGTATCGCTCCGCCATGAACTCGCCGCCTTGTCGCAACAAGCGGACGGCCAGACCGCCCTCCTTTTCGAGCAAACCGACGGCGCGCCGATGCCCATCGCCGCCAACATCGCCTGCAAAAGAGATTGGTACGCAGACGCCATGGGGGTGGCGCCCGGGGAGTTGCTCCTCGAGGTGCAGCGCAGACAGGAAATCAAGATAAAGCCGAACGAGATCTCGGATGCGCCGTTTCTCCACAACGTCATCACGAAAGATATCGACATTCAGAAGATTCTCCCCCTGCCCACCT
>CAYTSP010000042.1:0-5418 GCA_964440505.1 uncultured Nitrospinaceae bacterium | reverse complement strand
TCCGGCTTTCGCCGGAATGACGAACAAAACGGCATTCGCCCGTAGCCGGAAAGACTTCTACGCCTGTCCGGGGTTCGCGAACCATAGGACAACCCCGAGGAAGGGTTGTCACTACGATCCCATCGTTTCGAACCTTCATTTATCAGGACTTTTCAACAACCCCGAATCGAGACAGGTTGACCCCGGAATTGCGGTGGTGGCATGATTGTCAATCGGTTGCCTGGCGCAAGAAGGCTCAGAAGCTCCAAAGATATGAGCGTAGACTGCTGACTCTTATCCTCCTTTCGGCTCATCCAGCGAACGCCCGGACGAGGAACCGAACACATGGCGACTAAATTACTTCTCCTCGATGAAAGCCTCCTGGTGCAGCGAGTCGTGGAACTGGCCTACCGGGATAAAGGAGTCGACGTCCGGATAGCGGGGAATGCAGACGAAGCGCTTGAAATGGCCGAGAATGCGGCGCCGGACATCGTCGTCGCCAGCCTGGACATGGAGCATTCAGACGGCTTGGGATTTTGCCGTCGCCTGCGTGAAAAACCGGATTTCTCCCAGGTCCCTCTTCTCGTTTTAACGAGCACGCGCAACAGCGTCAGCGACGAGGAAATCCAGGAAGTGGGCGCGATGGCGAACATCGAAAAACCGTTCAAACCGGTGGTATTTACGGACGAAGTGGAGCGCATCATCGGCCCCGGACATATCGCATCGAAACCAGAACCCGAAGCGCAGGCGGAGCCCGATTCCCCGGAAATCAAGACGGAGGAATCGCTCTCCTCCTCAGGAGACGCCATAGAGGAATCCGAAGAAACGCCGTCCGCCACGGCTGCGGAAGAAACACCCGAAGACATGGAAACGGCTCCCGCTGAAACAGAGAGTGCAAAATCTCCGGGTGAAGAAGATGAGCAACCCTCCTCCTCTCGCGTCCCGCTCGCTCTCGATAGCGAAACACTCGCTCCCGTCATCGAGAAACATCTGGAAGAGGCCGTAGAAAAAATTGCCCCCACGTTGCTCCGCCACATCGAAGACGCCGTGGTGAAACAGCTCCCCTATATCGTAGAGAAAATCGTCATTCGAGAAATCGAAAAAATCAAACGCGGAGAATAACCCTTGCTGGAACCCCGTTACGACCCGAAAGGGGCCGAAGATCGCTGGTATGCCGAATGGCTGAAACGCGGATATTTTCACGGCGCGCCCAGCGAGAACCAGGAGCCTTATTCCATCGTCATCCCGCCGCCGAACGTGACGGGCTCGCTCCACATGGGCCACGCCCTGAACAATACCCTGCAGGACATCCTCATCCGCTGGAAGCGCATGAACGGCCTGCGCGTCTGCTGGATGCCGGGCACCGACCATGCGGGCATCGCCACCCAGAACGTGGTGGAGCGCCAACTCGCCGAGGAAAACCTCTCGCGTGAAGCCCTGGGGCGTGAAAAATTCATCGAGCGCGTCTGGAAGTGGAAAGCCGAGAGCGGCGGAACCATCATCCGCCAGCTTCACCGCCTGGGCGCTTCATGCGACTGGGAGCGCGAGCGGTTCACGATGGACGAGGGGCTCTCCCGCGCCGTGCGCGAGGCCTTCGTGAGGCTTTACGAAGAGGGGTTGATTTACCGCGACAATTATCTGGTGAACTGGTGTCCGAGGTGCGAGACGGCCGTATCCGACCTGGAAGTCGAGCACGAAGAACACGACGGCCACCTGTGGAATTTCCACTATCCGCTCTGGAACGGCGGGGACGGCGTCACCATCGCGACGACGCGCCCCGAGACCATGCTCGGCGATACGGCCGTGGCCGTTCATCCCGACGATGAGAGATACGGGAAGCTCGTGGGCGAGCATCTGCGCCTGCCGCTTCTGGACAGGAAAATCCCCGTGATCGCGGATTCCTTCGTGGACGCCGAGTTCGGCTCCGGCGCCGTGAAGGTCACGCCCGCGCACGACCCGAACGATTTCGAGGCGGGACTCAGAAACGACCTGCCGCAAGTCAACATCCTCACCCCGGATGCGAAGATCAACGAAAACGGAGGCCCCTACGAGGGGCTGGACCGCTTCGAGGCGCGAAAGCGCATCGTCGCCGACATGGAAGCGCAAGGGTTGATGCGCGGGGTGGAGGCCCATCGCCACGCCATAGGCGGGTGCTATCGCTGCGCCACGGTGGTGGAGCCTTATCTCTCGAAGCAATGGTTCGTGCGCGCGAAGCCGCTGGCGGAGGAATCGATACGCGCCGTCGAGGACGGGCGAATCCGGATCATCCCCAAACAGTGGGAGTCCACCTATTTCGAGTGGATGCGCAACATCCGGGACTGGTGCATCAGCCGACAGATCTGGTGGGGCCACCAGATACCCGCCTGGTACAACGACGAGACCGGAGAAGTCATCGTTTCGCGCGAAGATCTGGACGACCCGAACTTAAGACGCGAAACCGACGTGCTCGATACCTGGTTCAGCTCCGCTCTGTGGCCCTTCTCGACGTTCGGGTGGCCGGACGAGAATCCCGATCTGCAATACTTCTACCCCACGTCCGTTCTCGTCACCGGCTTCGACATCATCTTCTTCTGGGTGGCGAGGATGATCATGACGGGCCTCCAGTTCATGGGCGACGTCCCCTTTCGCGACGTCTACATTCACGCCCTGGTGCGAGACGAGCACGGACAGAAGATGAGCAAGACGCGCGGGAACATCATCGACCCGCTGGAAATCATCGAGGAATTCGGCACGGATTCGCTGCGCTTCACCCTCACCGCCATGGCCGCCCAGGGGCGCGACATACGCCTGTCCACGGAGCGAATCGCCGGATACCGGAATTTCTGCAACAAAATCTGGAACGCGGCCCGCTTTACGTTGATGAATCTGGGTGAGAGCGTTCCGCCCATGCCTCCGAGAGAAGCGCTCTCTCTCGGGGACAAATGGATACTGAGCCGCCTGAACGGCGTGACGCGGCAGGTGGACGAGGCGCTCGAGGAATACCGCTTCAACGACGCCGCCCTGGCGCTCTACCACTTCACCTGGCATGAGTTGTGCGACTGGTACTTGGAAGTCATCAAACCCGCCCTCACCTCGGGCGAACGCGGCGACGCCAGCCGAGCGGTGCTCGCCGAAGCGCTCGAACGCACGCTGCGCCTTCTGCACCCGGTCATTCCCTTCATCACCGAGGAGATCTGGCAGAAACTTCCGAACCGAAGGGGCGAGAGCATCATGGTGGCCGAATGGCCGAAGCCTCAAGACGGGTGGGACGACCCCGAAGCAGAAGAGGAGTTCGAGGCCCTGATGGACATGATCGGCGGCATCAGAAACATACGGGGCGAGCTCAACATTTCTCCCAACAAGGAGATGCCCGCGCACGTTCAGGTACAGGACCCCGGGAAACTCGACGTCATCATGCGCGAATCCGAATGGATACGGAGACTGGCGAGGATTGCGCCCGACTGGAAGGTCGGCCCCGAGGTGGAGCGGCCCAAGGCGTCGGCCCACACCGTTTTCGGCTACGGGCAGGCGTTCGTCCCCATCGGCGGACTCATCGACGTCGAAGAGGAACTGAAGCGTCTCCACAAGCAAATCGCCGACGCGAACGATGTGATATCGGGCCTTGAGAAAAAACTCGCCAATCCCTCGTTCATCGAACGCGCGCCCGCCGAAATCGTGGAAAAGGACAAAAACCGCCTGCGCGAGACCATAGAGCGCGCGGAAAAACTCCGCGAGAGCGCAGAGCGAATCGCAGAGTTCCAAAACTAGATGAACCCCGTCGGCGCCAACGAAAAAACTCTCGATTGGCGGGTCGAAACTGTTGACGAGACGAGTTCCACCAACGATCTGGTTTCGGACCGTGCGCGAGAAGGCGAGGCGAGCGGCTTCGTGATCCGCGCAATTTCCCAAACCAAAGGAAGAGGCAGGCGGGGACGCTCCTGGTTTTCACCGCCGGGGAGCGGACTTTATTTCTCTGCCCTGCTTCGCCCTAGCGGTGAATCCGGAATTTCATCCCTCCTGACACTCCTGCTCGGCGTCGCAGCCGCAGAAGGACTGGCTGAGGCGACAGGCCTTCGGGTCGGGCTCAAATGGCCGAATGATTTGAGGGTGAGAGGTAAAAAAATCGGTGGAATCCTTTGCGAATACATTGATTTTCCGAACCAGCTTCCCGCCGTAGTCGCGGGTCTGGGCATCAACCTCACGACGCACGAAGCCGACTTTCCCCCCGAACTGCGCGAATCGGCGTCCTCGGTTCTTCTCTCGGGAGGGCGGGTTCCCGATGCGGAGGGTCTCCTCCACCTAATTCTTAAGCGCATCGCTTTCTGGTACAAGGAATATGAATCGAGCGGTTTCGAGGCCGTCCGGGAGCAGTGGCTCGGGTTGTGCGACAATCTGGGCGAGATGGTTTCCGTCCGCGCCACGGATGAGACGTTTTCCGGAAAAAACAACGGGATTGACGAGGCGGGCCGCCTGCTGCTCGAAAAAGCGGACGGCTCCACCCAGAGAATAACCTCCGGCGAGGTGGAACTCACATGAACAAAGGCTCCTATCTGCTGGCCATCGACGTAGGCAACACGCAGACCGTCGTGGGGCTTTTCGATGGAGAAGATCTCCTGTCGAGCTGGCGGCTCGGCTCCGTGGCCCGCCGCACGACGGATGAACTGGCCATTCTCATGGAAGGCTTGTTCCGGCTCGGGGAACACCAGATGTCGGACGTGGGCCGTGTAGTGATTGCGAGCGTCGTTCCTCCCCTGGGACCGAATCTGGAGGACATGGCGAAACGCTATTTCGGCGTAAAACCACTGGTCGTCGGCCCGGGAATACGAACGGGAATTTCCATCAAATACGACAATCCCCGCGAGGTGGGAGCGGACAGAATCGTCAACGCCGTCGCGGGGTACCACCTCTACGGCGGGCCTTTGGTGATCGTCGATTTCGGGACGGCCATCACTTTCGACGCGATATCCGCTTCGGGAGAATACCTGGGCGGCGCCATCTCGCCGGGCCTGGGCATCGCCTTGGAAGCGCTCATCGACAAAACGGCCCGGCTCCCCAGGGTCGAAACCGCCGTTCCACCCTCGGTCATCGGGAAAAACACGGTCCACAGCATTCAGGCAGGAATCGCGTACGGATACCGGGGCCTTGTCCGGGAAATCGTCGACCGCATGAAAACGGAACTCGGGCGCGACACCAAGGTCATCGCAACGGGCGGGCAGAGCCTGGCTTTGGGTGAAGAAGAGGGCGTTTTCGACATGATCAATCCCGATTTGACGTTGCTGGGTCTGCGTCTTATCGCCGAGCGAAATCCCTGAGGAGCATCAGGGGCGGCCGTCCCGTCGAAGGGGGGCCGTTGAAAAACTCCTTTTCCGATCGGAATCGACGACTGCCGTCATTCCTACGAAAACCGGAATCCATCTTTAATACTTTTTCCTTTCATCAGGGTTCCCGTCCATCGGCGGA
>CAYTSP010000041.1:0-7420 GCA_964440505.1 uncultured Nitrospinaceae bacterium | reverse complement strand
CATCGCCTGGACCGACCCGGCGCTCGGGCTCTCCCTCGACCTCTCGGGGCGTACGCTGCTCGCGCACGGCGACGACGACTTCGAGGACCGGGGCTTCGCGGTCTCCCTCACCTTTGACCCGGACCCCGGGAGCAAACGGGGCGCTTCGTTCGCCCTTCGGCGCAACCTGGGCGGTTCGGCCGCGGGCGGGCTCGACGCGCTCTTCGCTTCCGGCCCCCTGGCGAAGAGAGCGGGCGGGCGGAGCGGCGGCTGGCGCGCGGAGGCGGCCTGGGGGCTGCCCGCCTTCGGCGGGCGCTTCACGGGCTCCCCCTTCCTGGCGTGGGGCTACTCGGCCGGGGCGCGCGACTACGACGTGGGCTGGCGCCTCGAACCCGAGGCCGCAGGCGCCCCCGACCTCTCGCTGACCCTCAAGGCCACGCGGCGGGAGGCGGCGGACGATACGGCCGGCCACGGCGTCGGGGTCGACCTCACCGCGCGCTGGTAGTATCCGGCGAGAAGGAACCCCGCGTTTGCCGGGCGTCCTCTCCCGGCTTCCCGGTAGCGATGGACAGGGTTCAAACGGATGAAGCGTTCGATGTCTGCTCGGGTTTACCTGCCTTTGTGGACTGCTGATTTCATCGTGAACGCGAAGGGGCGGTGGCGAGAGGCGCCTGTCCAGCCGGGTCGCTCGCCGCAAGGAGAGAACATGCGCTCAAAAGTCGGTTTTCTCGTTTTCCTGGTAGCGTTCGCGCTCATGCTCAACAACCTGTTTTTCGCGGTCAGCCCGAAGGCGGCCAAGGCCGTGTTTCACTGGCTCGACGCCGTCGTCATCGCTGCGCTGGCTTTTGTTCTCATCGCGAACATACGCGCTTTGGTGGGAGGCGAAGCGGCGTGGCGCCGGGTCGCGGCGGCGCTCGCTGGAGGGGTCGTATTGAACTTCTACGCGTATAACTATCTGGCCAAGATGTCGGGCAGTGGACTCGAGAGCGGAACCTTGTGGTTCATTCTGGTGCCCTTTACGGTTCCCCTGCTCGCATATGAGGGGCTTTGGATGATCCGCGCGTCCGGCCGCGCGGGAGTCCAGGCAAGGCGCCGGGATGGGGGATGGCGGACGTGATGGAAAACAAATCATCGATTGAAGGACACATGGCGCTCGTAACGGCGGGCGCGTTGGGGAATCGGCGAAGCGACGGTCGAGCGTCGGGCTGTTCGACTCGACGAGGTGCAGGGCGAGGCCGCCTGCCCGCCCCAATACTGGATTCCCGAAGTCTTGAGCCTGAGTTCCGTGCAGACGATGATCTCATCGCGGGCGGGACGCATCTTCCGGACGGCTCTCCTGGAAGCGGTCCCGCGCCCCCCGGCGGGCAGGGGCGCGGAGAGGACGAACGAGGAGGTCCAGGCAATGGAGCGGCGGACGCTGGACCTGGGGAAGGTCCGAGCGGAGCGCGGGATGGAGATGTGACTTATTGGTGAGTTACTGTCAGAAGTTGTGTATGAGCCGAATTGAAGAAGGCGGCGCATCCTGCTGAAATGGGTTTGCCAATAAGCCCGGTCATTCAGCACAAGGAGATGCGCCACCATGAGAGAAGATACGACGATACCCTTCAGGAGTCCAGCGTTCCGCGACGAGCTGAGCGACCTGGTGCGCGAGGGCGCGCAGCGAATCATCCGCCAGGCGGTGGAAGCGGAGTTGGGGGCCTTTCTGGAAGAACACGCGGGGGAGCATGACGCGCAGGGCCGCCGCGCGGTGGTGCGCAACGGCTACCTGCCTTCGCGGGAGATATTGACGGGTGTGGGCCCGGTCGAGGTCCAGGTGCCGCGGACACGGGACCGCTCGGGCTCGGGCCGGCGCTTCCGCTCGGAGCTTTTGCCGCCGTATCTGAGGAAGACGAATCGAGTGGAGGCGGTGATCCCGTGGCTGTACCTGAAGGGGGTATCGACGAACGACTTCGATGAGGCGCTGAGAGCGCTGTTCGGCGAGTCGGTGGGGGGCTTGTCGCCTGCGAGCATCACGCGTCTCAAGGAGGGCTGGGATCGCGAGTACGCCGCGTGGCGGGAGCGGGAGTGGCCTGGCGAGGAGTTCGTGTACCTGTGGGCGGACGGGATCTACGTGAACGTCCGCGGGGAGGAGCAGCGCTGTCTTCTGGTGGTTGTGGGCTGCGACGCCCGCGGCCGCAAGCGCTTCCTGGCCCTCGAATCAGGGTTCAGGGATTATGTGGAGTTCATGGTTATGTGGAGTTCATCCGGGAGTCCGTTGTTTTTGAGCGGTTTGCGGGTAGCGAAGTCCACATAACTTTTGCATCGTCGCTCCTGTCCGCGTCGTTTCGGAGAGCGGCGGCAAGACAGGCCTGCCGCCGCTCTCCGCTCCCTCGTCAGCGCCTCGGGCGTTGTCCGTCTCCATTGCCTGCGAGCATGGCGAGCAGCTTGTCGGGCGCCCGGAAGCGCCCCGGCCGGAGGTCCGGCATTCGGGCGCCGTCGAGCATCCCGAGTTTTTCAGTAGGGTCGGCGTGCAGGTAGACCTCGGTGCTCTGGATACTCGCATGTCCGAGCCAGAGGGAGACCTTGCCCATGTCCCCGGTCGCCTGAAGGGTATGCATCGCGCAGCTGTGCCTCAGCGAATGGGGCGTCACGCGCTTGCCGGCGAGGCCCGGCTCCGCCCTGGCTGCGGTCTTCAGGTGTTTTGCGAGTATGACGTTGAACCCCCAGCGGCTCAGCCTTCGCCCGAGCCGGTTGTGGAACAGTTCCGGGTCGCCTTCGGGGTCGCGCAGGCGAAGCCATGCCTCGATGCCCGAGCGCGTCTCTTTCCAGAGCGGAATCCTTCGTTCTCGCCGTCCCTTGCCCATGACCCGGATGCCGGCCGGAGCCCGGCGGTCGTAGTCGTCGAGCTTGAGAGCGGTCAGTTCACTGACGCGCAGTCCGCAGGCGTACGTCAGATGGAGCATGGCCCGGTCGCGTATTCCGTCCCTTCGCCCCGGGTCGGGCGCGTCGAGCAGCGCCCTGGTCTCGGCTCGGGTGAGCCAGGCCACCGAGGTACTGTCCGCCTTCTTCTTCGGGATCAGGGCGATCCGGGCGGCCTGCTCCAGGGCACCGGGTTCGCGCCACTCGACGAAGCGGAAGAACGCCTTGACGGCCGCGAGGCGCGCGTTGCGCGAACTGACGGAAGCGCCCTTGCGCTCGACGTGCTCAAGGAAGTCGAGCACCATATCCGCGTCGATCTGCTCGAGAGCAAGCTGCGAAGGCCTCGCCCCGAGCCTGCGGGCGGCGAAGCGCAGCAGCAGCGACAGCGCTCGCGAGTAGGCGTCCACCGTGTTCGGGCCGGCGCCCTTCTCCAGGGGGAGATGCTCGGACACGAAGGCGCTTGCATGCCGGGCCAGCGGGGTCATGACGCGTCCTCCCCGTGGAAGGCTTCCGTCCGCCGGGCGATCTTCTCGAGCAGCGCCTCGCAGCCTCGCAGGCCGGTGGCGGCGATCAGCCCGAACAGGATCCGGTACTGACCCGGAACCAGGGACCTGATCGTGGCGCATTCATCGGCCACGGCCAGGAGCGCGGCGATCTCGTCAGGAGAGTAGATATAGGGTTTGGGCCGTAACAGGGGCGCGCGGGGGAGGATGTCCGCCGGAGGCGCCTCGTGCCGGGGGTCCTCCATGGCCATCGCCAGGGCGAAGCGGCGCACGAGCAACACCAGCCTGCGCCGCTGCAGAGCCGATGAGGAACGGCGCGCCCATTCGAGGACGCTCTGCGTCTTGACGTGGCTGTCGCCGCGGGCCTGCGCGAAGGCGGCGTAGTTCGCGAGACGCCGGGCGTCCTTGCGGAAGATATAACCGGCGGCGCGGACGGAGGCGACGTATCGCTCGACGGCATCGCTGATCATGACGCACCTCCCGGCCAGGGCTGCGCGATCTCGAGAAGCCGTATCGGGTCCGTTCTGGCGTAGATGGAAGTGGTCAGTATGCTCCTGTGCCGCAGGAGCGTGGCGATGGTCTCCAGCGTGGCGCCTTCTTCGAGCAACCGGCAGGCCACCGAATGGCGAAGCAGGTTCATGCCTCCCGATGGAGCGTCTTCCAGCCCCGCGCGGCGCAGGGCGCTCGCGACGATTGAGCCGACGACGGACGAGGAGGAGAAGGGCCGCCAGGGCGGACGCATGCAGAGGAATACGTGCGGGTCGTCCAGCGGCGGCCGCCCGTCCTCCAGCCAGGCGAGGATGGCGTCGCCCACCTCCTGGGGCAGGGGCAGCGCGGCCTCGCGACGCCCCTTGCCCGTGACGCGCAGCAGTCCGCGCCGCCAGTCGATCTGCTCGAACGTCAGGCTGCTGGCGTCGCCGGCCCTGAGCCCCAGCCGTGCGACCAGGAGCAGGAAGGCGAGGTCCCGCCTTCCGATCGCCGTGTCCGTGTCGCAAGAAGCGAGGAGCCGCTCCACCTCCGCCGCCTTCAGGCCGCGCGGAACGTTGTCGCGCCGCGGCATGACGACGCCCGGCACGGCTCTCGCCAATATCGCCGGACACCGTCCGAGCGCGGCGTTGTATCCGAGCCAGGAGCGCAGCGCCGTCGCTCTCGACTTCCGGGAGGGCAACTTCCCGGGCAGGCCCCCGTGGGAGAATGCCGCGCGAAGGCTCGCGGCGTCGTAGCGCGCCGGGTCCGTGCCGATCAGCGGCAGCAGTTCCCTGAGCGCGTACTCGTAGCGCCGCAGGCTCGAGGCGGCCAGCCCCTTGTGCCGCCCGAGCCAGTCGAGCCAGGCCGCGACCTCCGGCGCCCGTTCCGGCGTTCGCACCGCCGGAGCATCGATCACCCCGCTCCCGGCGAGGAACCGGATGAACCTTCGCACCCCGTAGAGGTACCTCTTGCCGGGCGGACGGCGGCGCGTTCCGGGACAGCGGCACTCATGAGAGCCGAAGCGAGCCACATCGGTCTCGGCGGCGTCGAGCAGGCGTCTGCCCGTCAAGTGAAGCCAATGGCAAAAATGTCGGGCCGAGAGAACGTATCCCTCCACCGTCGAGCAAGTGTGGCCGAGTTCGAACAGATGATGCCGGTAGGCGTCGACGTGCCGGGCGCATGGCCCCGGGTCCTTCAACCAGCATCGTGTGACAGAATCGAATCCTCTCGTATCGGGCATCGCAACCTCCTGTTGTGAATAGGCGCCCGAAGCGCGGGCGCGGACAGGAGCGACGATGCAAAAGTTATGTGGACTTCGCTACCCGCAAACCGCCCAAAAACAACGGACTCCCGGATGAACTCCACATAACCATGAACTCCACATAATCCCTATTATGTAGAGCTCTACATAACAGGGAGTCTCGAGAGAGCTGGCGGGCGGTTCTGTTGAGCCTGCGGGACCGCGGCGTGAAGGCGGCGAAGCTGGCGGTGGGCGACGGGAGTCTGGGGTTCTGGTCGGCCCTGGCGGAAGTATATCCCGAGACCCGGGCGCAGCGCTGCTGGGTGCACAAGACGGCGAACGTTCTCGACAAGATGCCCAAGAGCGTTCAGCGTGAAGCGAAGTCGATGCTGCACGAGATGTGGGGGGCCGACACCCGCGAGCATGCGAAGAACACGTTCGCTCGCTTCTGCGCCACCTGGGAGGCGAAGTACCCCAAAGCCGTGGAGTGCCTGGCGCAGGACGAGGAGGAGTTGTTCGCCTTCTACGACTTCCCGGCGGCGCACTGGCGGAGTATCCGGACGACGAACCCCATCGAGTCGACCTTCTCCACGATCCGGCTGCGGACGGCGAAGACGAGGAACTGCCTGAGCGAGAAGTCGGCGCTGAGCCTCGTGCATCAGCTCGCCATGAGCGCCGAGAAGCGATGGAGGCCGCTACGCGGCCTGCGAGACTGTGAAAGTATTTCTGCGATTCTGGTTGGTGGCTCGGCGAGCGATGCCCGGGTTTTCTGTGCATGCTATCTTTACCGGCGAGCGAGACAACCACATTAAAGAGTCACCACCATGTCCGAGAGGCGTTATCAGAAGGTGCAGTCCCGCAGCCAGATGATGCTGCTTCCGCCGTGCCTGGACGACTACGTGTCCGAGCACAATGCGGTGCGCGCGATCGATGCGTTCGTCGGTACGCTGGATCTGCAGGAACTGGGATTCGAACATGCCGAAGCGAACAGCGGCGCCGGTCAGCCGGCGTTCGACCCGGCGCTGCTGCTGAAGCTGTATCTGTACGGCTACCAGCACCGGGTACGGAGTTCGCGCCGTCTCGAAGCGGAGACCCGGCGCAACCTGGAAGTGATCTGGCTGTGCCAGGGCGCGTCGCCGAGCTACAAGACGATAGCGGATTTTCGCAAGAACAATGCGGCTTCGCTTCAGGCGGTCAACCGGGAGTTCGTGCTTTTGTGCCGCGAACTCTCGCTTCTGGGCGGCAGCCGGGTGGCGATTGACGGGACTATTCTGAAGGCCGATGCGAATCCGGGCAGCTTCCAAAGCAGGGCGTTCGTGGCAAGGGGCCTGAAGCTTCTGGAGGAGAAGATTGCGGCGTATCACCGGCAGCTGGACGAGGCGGATGCGCGCTCGGAGGAGTGTGAGGAGGATTGGGAGGACCCGGAGCTGGCGGCGAAGCTCGAGGCCCTGGTCGAGAGGCAACAAAAGAAGAAGGCATTGCAAAAGCGCTTGCTGGAGAGCGGAGCGGGTCAGGTATCGGAGGTCGATGCCGATGCGAGGCTACTGAGGAAGAACTCCAGGGCGGTGGGCGGATACAACTGTCAGATTGCGGTGGACGACAGGCACAAGCTGATTGTCGCGGAGGATGTGGTGCAGGACGGCAATGACTCCGCTCAACTGGATCCGATGATGACCAAAGCCCGCGAAGCCATAGGCAGCGAACGCCTGGTGGGCCTGGCGGATTCGGGCTACTTCAACGGCGCCCATTTGAAGAGTTGCGAAGAGGAGGGCATGAAGGCGTATGTTCCGATACCCGACCATGCGGTCCGCCAGGGCAGGGACGGGCGATTCGGCAGCGGTGATTTCCGTTACGATGCGCAGGATGACACGTATATCTGTCCGGCCGGAGAGCGGCTGGCAAAAGTCGGCTCGGCCATCGACCAGGGCAAGTTGTATTTCATTTGTCGCGCGACGGCGGCGGTTTGCCGGAACTGTTCATTGTCGGGCCGATGCCTGCCAAAGTTGAATTCGGCGCGCAGGATACATCGCTGGGAGCATGAGGGCGTGGTGGAGCGGCATCGCAGGAAGATGAGCGCCGATAGGCCGTTGATGCGCGAGCGAAGCGCACTCGTCGAGCATCCGTTCGCTACGCTCAGGCGCTGGGCGGGGATGGAGCATTTTCTGATGCGCGGACTCGACAAGTGCCGCGACGAATTCAGCCTGATGACGCTGGGTTACAACTTCAAGCGGGTCATGAATGTGCTGGGCGAAGCTGTATTTACGGAGTATTGTCTGCAAAAACAGCGGCTGGGGACAATTGGCGTGTGAACCTGACGCCGACTCCCCGAAGA
>CAYTSP010000040.1:0-14600 GCA_964440505.1 uncultured Nitrospinaceae bacterium | reverse complement strand
ATTTGATTCCGACTCGCGGGAGGGAGCGCCGCGCCCGAGTCCGGAACGGATGGGGCGGATATATATGGCGGCGTCCGTATCTTCCCCGTCCGGGAGCGAGGACGTCCGGGCGAAGGGCCAAAGACAAAGGCGAAAATGGATTCCGGCTTTCGCCGGAATGACGAGCAAAGGCGGAGGTCAATCCCAAACGAAACGAGACTTTTTCAACAACCACTCCTCGCTCGCGTTTGACCTCATGAATCGATGAGCACCGGCGCGCGGCCGACCACGCGGTTCTCAGAGAGGTCGGCCAGCGCTTGTTCCACCTCGGCCAGGGGGTAGGTTCCCGAAACGACCGGCTTCACCCGGCCCGCCCCGACCCAGGCGGCGGCCTCGGCCAGTTCCGCGCGGTTCACGTAGCGAGAACCCGTCACCGTGATCTCGTCGTTCACGAAGCGGGTGGGGTCGCTCGCGAAGACGGTTCCGGGCTGAAAGCCCACGACGACGAGCGTGCCCGTCCGCGCGAGCGAAGCGTAGCTCTTCGGCAGCGTCTGCTCCGTGCCCACGAACTCCAGCACGGCCTCGGCCCCCTTGCCGCCGGTGACCTCTTCGACGACCTCGGCGAAGTCCTCCTTCAGGCCGTTCACGGCGTGGTCCGCGCCCAGCTCGCGTGCGCGGGCGAGCTTGGCGTCGTCGATGTCCACCGCCACGACGCGCGCGCCGAAGGCCCTGGCGATCTGGACGGCGTGGATCCCCACGCCGCCGCAGGCGCCGACGACGACCACGTCGTCCCCCGGGCGCACGCCCGCGCGCGTCTTGATGGCCTTGAGCGGGGTCGCCACCGGGCTCACGATGGTCGTGGCCTCGGGGTAGCCCACGCCCTCGGGAATGGCGCACAGGTTCCCCGCCGGGACCCGCACGTACTCGGCGTAGCCGCCGTCCTGATGCACCCCGAAATAGCCCCGGAAATTCTCGCAAAGCGTCACCCGGCCGAGCCCGCAGAAGCGGCACCGCCCGCAGGTGAGATAGGCGTGGACGACCGCGCGGTCGCCCTCGGCCCAACCCTCGACGCCCGGCCCGAGAGCGGCCACCGCGCCCGCGATCTCGTGCCCCATGATGAGGGGCAGCTTTCCGCCGATCCGGCCCGCGCGGATGGTCACGTCGAACTGATCCGGCGCGCAGGCGTGCACGCGCAGCACGACCTCCCCGTGGCCCGGCGCCGGGTCGGGAACCGTTTCGAGCGTCAGGGGACCTCCCCACTCATACAGAACCATGGCGCGCATCGCAGCCTCCTTTCAGGTTGGGCACGATAACGGCAAACCGGGACAACAAGAACGGCGAGTGGCCCGAAAAAACGACCCGTCCTCTCTATCCGATGATTCGGGGGGATTTTAGGAGAATCGCACTGCTTCCGCAATAATCGGATCGTGCGGGGAGCCTCACGCTCCTGGTGGTGGTTCGAACCTGAGCGCGCGCCTGTTCCGGCGGAGATGAAAGCAACCGTGCATTCTTCGCCGTGGGGCAAACGGGTCCGCCCGGAAGCTCCGCTCCGCCGGCAGCTCCCGGAAGTGGTTTTTCCCCGCGAAAGCAGCATCTCCGCCTTGCGTCGTTTGCCCATCATTTGCTCCGCCCGGTGCGCTTTCCGGGCAACTTCCCGCAACGCTGGGATGCCTCAAAAAGAAAATATCTCGAACATCCTCTCACGCGGCCGGGGTACGTTGTCGGGACAAGTCCATTTTCGGTTGACAAGAACGTGGAGAAAACTTATATTTACTGAATACTAAGAATAAAATTCTCTATATTTGAGAAACTATGTGTCTACCTCTTCCATGAAGACGATAGACAAGGCAATCGATCTCCTCTGGGCGATAGCCCATGGGTCCGGCTCTTCTTCGGTGGAAGAGATCTCCTCCGAGATCCGACTGCCCAAAAGTACGACATACCGGTTCCTCAAGACCCTCCAGACCAGGGGCTTCGTGGACGCTTCCGCAGAATACGGAAAATACCGGTTGGGGCCCTCCATCTCCCTCCTCTCGAAAAACAGCTCCCAGAACGGGCATCATGGAACGCTTTGCGAACTTGCCCTTCCCGTCATGAGAAGGCTGACCTCGGAAACGGGGGAAACGACTTTCTTGTGCGTCAAATCGGGCCGGGAAACCATTTGCATCGAGTGCATGGAAAGCCGCCAATCGATGATCACTCGTTTTTTCGTGGGAGAGGTGCGGCCCTTGCACGTCGGGGCGGCGTCGAAAGCCCTGCTCGCCTTTTTGCCGGATCAGGAGGTCGAGACGATCGTGCATCAGAAACTGTCGCGGGTGACAAAAAATACGATCACCGATCCCGTCAATTTGAGAAATGAGCTCAAGGAGATTCGTGAGAAGGGCTACGCGTACAGCGACCAGGAGTTCATTATCGGGGCCAGGGCGATTGCCGCACCGGTGCTTGATGAACATGGCGCCGTTGCGGCTTCGTTGACGCTCTCGGCTCCGGTTCACCGGATCGAAAACTCGAACCGGAAAATCCTTGCCGCCCATGTCGTCGAAGCCGCCCGGGAGGTTTCTGCGAACCTGGGTTGGAAGGAAGCTGAAGCATAGAAATCCCGTTTTCGGGGATTTTGTGCGAAATCTCATGATTTGGAGTCTTGTCGTCGCTTCATCATCCATCTTGGAGATCAAGGAAGTTTCTTCGTCTACCCAACCAAGGAGGGCAGAAAATGATGCGCGCAATGAAGACGTTCATTAAGTTCGCAGTGGTGATCATCGTCGTTGGGGCGATGACGATTTCCTCCGCACAGGCCGCCAAGAAGTTCGTCACCATCGCCGGCGGCGCTTCGGGCGGAACCTACATCGTGGTCGCAACCGGAATGGCCAAGATATTGTCCAAATACATTCCGGGGATGCGGGCGAACGCCGAGGTCACGGGAGGCGGTTTCGGCAATACGCGCCTCATCGGAACCAAGAGAGCCGATTTTGGCCTGACGACCCCGGACGCCGCCTACTTTGCGGTGAAGGGAGGCGGGCGATTCAAGCCGGGAGAAAAATACAAGCTCCGCGCTCTGATGAGCGGCCACGCCAGCATCCAGCATTTCGTGACGCTCAGGAAGTCGGGGATCAAGAGCGTGTATGACTATAAAGGAAAGCGGATCTCCATCGGCCAGCCGGGAAGCTCCACGGCGGCGATGGGCGTGGCGATGCTGGAGGTCCTGGGGATCAGCACCAAACAGTTCGCCCGAACGGATCATCTGACCCAGACGGAAGCCGTTGCGGCGCTCAAGGACGGAACCGTAGACGGAACCATCCAGCTCGCCGGCATTCCGGGCGGTGCGGTAAAGGACATCACTTCGACGCACGACGTCAGGCTGGTCCCCATCTCCATGGCGGACATGAAGAAAATCAGCAAGCTGCATCCATACTGGTCGCCTTCCAGCATTCCCAAGGGCACTTACGGCGGCATGAAGGGAGACGTCGGGGCGATGGCGTCGGCGACCATCATCATCACCCACGCAGACATGGACAACGCGACGGTCTACGCGGTGACGAAAACGGTCCTCGAGCACACCGATGAGCTCGCCGCCATTCACCGCGCCGGGTCGAAGTACAAACTTCCCGGCTCCGCCGGGAGCATTCCCATTCCCATTCATCCCGGCGCCGCGCGTTACTTCAAGGAAAAGGGCATCAAGTAATTTGCCGTACGGGTATTTCGGCGCCTCCGCCTGAGGGCGGGGGCGCCGACCACCGCAAGGGAGTCATGCAGTGGATGCGAATGGCGAACCGAAGCAATCGCCGGATGCGGAAGAGGCGGGGGTGATCGTTCACGGCCGGGCCCGTCCGGACAACGCCTTCGAGCGTTTTCTCAACCCGATCATCACCTGGCTGGCCATTGCCGTGGCGGTTTTCCACCTGTACACGGGTTTCGCCGGCGCGTACGGAGCGCTCATTCAGCGTTCGATTCACTTGAGTCCGATCCTGATTCTCACATACCTTCTTTATCCGACTTCGACGAAGGAGCGGTACTATGTTTTCGGTCGGCTTCTCGACACCCTTCTCGTTATCGGAAGCATCACCATAGGCCTCTATATCATCGATCAATACCACGTCCTCACCTTCCGGGACGGGAACCCGAATCTGACGGACATGCTCCTCGGAATCGTCGCCATTATCCTGGTGCTCGAAGCAACCCGGAGGGTCATCGGCTGGACGCTGCCGCTGGTCGCCGTGGCATTCGTGATCTACGCCTACTGGGGTCCGAACATGCCGGGCATCTTCGGGCACCGCGGTTACGACTGGGGGCGGATTTTGCAGCACTCCTACACCAGTACGGAAGGTATTTACGGGTTTCCGATCGGCGTTTCAGCGACGTTCGTCATTCTGTTCATCACCTTCGGGGCTTTTCTTCAAGAGACCGGCGCGGGCCGGTTTTTCATCGATCTCGCCTTCGGGCTTTTCGGCCGGGTGCGGGGCGGACCGGCGAAAGTCGCGGTTGTGGGGAGCACGCTTTTCGGCACGATCTCGGGCAGCGCCACGGCCAACGTCGTGGGCACGGGGACGTTCACCATACCGATGATGAAGCGTCTGGGATACCAGCCCACCTTCGCCGCTGCGGTCGAGGCGGTGTCCTCGACGGGCGGCCAGTTCATGCCCCCCATCATGGGTGCGGCCGTTTTCATCATGATCGAGATGATCCACGTCACATACAGAGAGATTATCGTCATGGCGCTGCTGCCGGCCATCCTCTATTACGTCGCGGTGTTCATCGCCGTGGACCTCGAAGCCGTGCGCCTGGGGCTTCGGGGGATGGATCGCTCGGAGCTCCCCAGGCCGCTGCGGCTCCTCTCGGAAGGCTGGCCCTTTCTCGCCCCCCCGGTTATTCTCGTTTTCATGTTGATGTACATGCACTGGTCCCCCACGAAATCGGGTTTCTGGGCGATTGTGGCCACGGTCGCCGTCAGTTCCCTGAAAGCCGCCAGCCGGTTGTCGCCCCGGCAGATTCTCAGTGCGCTTCGTGCGGGAACGATGGCCACGCTGCAGGTCGCGCTCGCCTGCGCGTGTGCGGGAATCGTGGTGAGCATCTTCACGCTGACGGGCCTGGGGGCGAAGGTTTCTTTCGCTCTCCTCGAACTGGCCCATGAAGCCCTGCTTCCGATGCTGGTGATCGGCATGGTGACTAGCATTCTGCTCGGGATGGGGATGCCCACGATGCCGGCCTACATTATCCTGGCGGTGCTGATTGCCCCTTCCCTGGTCAAGGCCGGCGTGCCCAAGATATCGGCGCACCTCTTCGTCCTGTATTCCGGCATTATTTCGGCGATCACGCCGCCGGTCGCACTGGCCGCCTACGCGGGCGCCGCCATCGCCAAGGCGCCTCCGCTGCGGACGGGATTCCTGGCCATACGCATCGGGCTGGCGGCGTTCATCGTCCCGTTCATGTTCGTATACAGCCCCGGCCTCGTTTTTATCGGAAGCCCCTGGGATGTGGTTTACGCTGTCGGGACCTCCCTCCTGGGGATCCTGGCCTTCACTTACGGCGTACAGGGAAGGATGCTGAGCGAACTCCACATCGTGGAGCGCATTCTTCTGGTGGCCTCCGGGATTTTGATGATCCCTTACTCGGTTGCAGCGAACGGAACCGGCCTCTTCGGGCTCCTGGCCGTGGTCGCCTGGCAACGCTGGAGATCCGCAGATGTTTCCTTGCGTCTGCGGCGCGGAGCGGAAGCGGATGAGGTTACGTCTTCTTACCCATCACAAGAGGAGCGGCAATGACGCCCCAAGACGTGAATCGTGATTACAACCTGATGAACGCGAATGTCGTGACGACCGAGGAGATTCGCCGCGCCAACGTGGCCCTGCGCGACGGGCGGATTGCTTCGGTCGAAGAAGGCTCCCTGCCTGATAGAAGCGCTAAGGAGATCGATCTCGGCGGGAAATATCTTTTGCCGGGAATCATCGACCCCCACGTACACCTGCGCGACATGGGGGAATCCGAAAAGGAGGACTTCACCACCGGAACCGCCTGCGCCGCCGTCGGCGGCGTGACGACGGTGATGCAGATGCCCAACGGCATTCCCGACGTTCTCACACCTGAGGATTTCCTCGAACGAAAAGCGCTCATCGAAAATCGCACGTACGCGGATATCGCCCTCTATGCCTGGGCTTGCGATCAGAACCGAAAAGAGCTCCATCACTTCCAGGAACTGGGCGCCGTCGGCTACAAGATATTCACCGCCGTAACGGGGGCCTTCAAGGAAGATTTCGCAAATTACATTACAGTCGACATCGACAAGCTCTTCCTCCTGTTCGAGGAAATCGCGGGCTTCGATGGACAGATTGGAATCCACGCCGAATCGAATCCGATCCTCGAGCTCTTCACCGAGCGGTGCAAGGAAACGATGAAGCCGGACATCGACGCCTGGCGTCTGAGCCGGCCGAATTTCGCCGAGGACCTCGCGGTCTTCGACGCCCTCACCCTGTCCACGGCCACGGGCGCCCGTTTGCATATCTGTCACGTCATCGGCGCGGAGGCGGTTCAACTCATCCGCAACGCGAAGAAAAAGAATCCGAAGATCACCTCAGAAGTTGCGCCGTGCAATCTGCTCCTGTGCGACAAGGACCTTCACGCGGTGGGTTCATGGGGGAAATTCAGCCCGCCCGTCAAGACGGCCGCCGATCGCGACGCCCTCCGCGAAGGGTTCCTGGACGGGACCATCGACACGATGGGAACCGATCACGCCCCCCAGATAAACGAGCTCAAGAACAACGAAAACATCTGGATCGCCCCTCCCGGCGGACCCGGCCTCGAAATTTTTCTGCCTTCGATGCTGAACGAAGTGAACGAGGGCCGCCTGACGCTCCCGACGCTCGTTGCGCGTTTGTGCGAGGCGCCGGCGAGGATTTTCCGCCTTTACCCGAAAAAGGGGGCGATCCGCGCGGGAGCGGACGCCGATCTCGTGGTGGTCGATATGGAGCGGACCGTGCTCGTCGATCCGGTGAAGGGAAAAAGCAAAGGAAATTACACGGCCTTCGCCAACAGAACTTTTACGGGCGCACCGGTGATGACCTTTCTGCGCGGGGAACTGATCGCCAGGGACGGAGATCTGGTGGTCCCGCCGGGCAGCGGCCGTTTTGCCCAGCCATCGCTGGATTGAGCATTTGATTCCCTTCATTCCTGAAAACGACGGATAACCGCGGAGAAGAAATGAAAGATCAGTGCCTGTTGCTTCGTGATTATTACGCCACGCCCGAGATGCGGGCTGTCTGGACCGAAGAGAACATGGTCCAGAAATGGCTCGACGTGGAAGCGGCCATCGCCTGGTCGCAAGGGGAACTGAAGATGATCCCGAAATGGGCGTCTAGGGCCATCGTGCGCGGTTGCGACGCGAAGAAGGTCACTCCCCTTCTCGTCTTCCGCGAGTTCGAGAAGGCCCGCCACTGGATCGTCTCGCTGGTTCATGCTTTCGCGAAAGTAGCGGGGCCGGAAGGGGAATATTTCCATCTCGGAACGACGACCCAGGACATCCTGGACGGCGGGCTGACGCTGCAGATCCGCGAGTCTTACGTCCTCCTGCTCAAAGAGCTTCGAGAGCTCGAATCCATCCTCGTGCGTCTGGCCCGGCGTCACCGCGCCACCGTCATGGCCGGCCGGACGGAGGGTCAGCAGGCCTCTCCCGTCACCTACGGCCAGAAGATGGCGATTCTCTGCAGCGAGATACGGGATCACATCGAACGGCTGAAGGAGTGCAGCAAGCGGCTTTTTTACGCGAACGTCTCTTCCGGAACCGGCGCCCAGTCCACTTTCGTCTACCTGAGCGACCTTCAGACCACCCGGCGGATGGAAACCCTGGTGGCCCGGCGGCTGGCGCTCCATGTTCCCTACATGAGCATGCACCACCGGACGGACCGCTTCGCGGAATTGCTCAACATTCTCGCGCTGATCAATTCAACGCTGGGGGAAGCGGGGATGGACCTCCGCGACCTCCAGCGGACCGAAGTGGCCGAGGTGGCGGAGCCGTGGGACATCGAACACCAGCACAGCAGCAGCACCTTCCCCCACAAGCGCAATCCCGAGACGAGTGAATGGCAGGAAGGACTCGCCAAGCTCTCACGGACGAACGCGCTCGCCATGATGGACGTCCAGCAGCAGCACGAGCGCGACGCGAGCCGCTACGCCGTGGAATTCTCGCGAATCGCCGAGAGCTTCGGTCTGGCGTCATCCGCGGTCGCGGCGGCCAAGCGGATTTACGGCGGCCTCTTCGTCGACAAGAAAGCGATGCGGCGCAACCTCGAGCTTCAGCGAGAACTCACCATGACCGAAGCGGTGATGCTGCGCCTGTACCAGAAGACGAAGCGAAAGGTCGAAGCGCATACCATCTGCCATGATGCCGCCCAGCTGGCGAGGGAAGAGGGGCGCTCGCTCAAGGAGTGCCTCCTCGAGGATCCGGTCGCGCGGAAACACCTCACCGCTGAAGAAATCGACGAGGTCACGAATCCGGAAAACTACATCGGCACCTGCCCGCAGCAGGTAGACCGCGCGCTCATGCGAATCGCCCGGCTCAGGCGCACGGACGGGCGGTACCTGCGGATGGGAAAGAAGAGATGAGCGCAGCCGATACGATCACGTTGGCCGTCGCGGGAGACTTCTGGGTCAACCGCCCGCTCCCCCGGGATGAACCCCACCTTGAAGCCGTCCTCGACAGGCTCCGGGCGGCGGACCTTTCGGTGTGCGTTCTGGAGATGCCGCTTTCGCGGCGGGGCGCGCCGGCCGAGAAGATCGTCCGCATGCGGGCGGCGCCCGAGCGCGCGGAAGACCTGCATCATCTGGGGGTCGATTGCGTCACGATCGCGAACAACCACATGCTCGACTACGGTCCCGACGCCCTCCTGGACACCCTGGAGGTTCTGCGAAGCGAAGGAATCCCCTTCGTGGGGGCGGGCCGGGACATCGAGGAAGCGTCGCGGCCGCTCGTCCTCGAGGCGGGGGGCATCCGCGTGGCTTTTCTGGCGTGTGCGGCCACGCTTCCTCTGGGCAGCGCGGCGGGAGAAGACAGGCCGGGCGTGAATCCGCTGCACGTCTTCACGGCCTGGGTGGTCGAGCCGAGCGCGCGGACCCAGGAGCAGCCGGGCACGCCGCCTCCCGCGATGACTTTCGCCTCCCCCGAGGACGTCCGGGCCCTCCAGAACGCGGTGCGCGAGGCGAAACGCTCCGCCGATATCGTGGTCGTCCTGCCCCACTGGGGGTTGCCGAACGTGAGCACCCTCATGGATTACCAGCGCGACGCCGGGGGCGCGCTCGCCGCGGCTGGCGCGGACCTCATCGTCGGCCACCACGCGCATTGCATCCAGCCGGTGGAGGTCGTCGGGAACACGCCGATCGTCTACGGCGTGAGCAATTTCCTGTTTCACGAACTTCCCGAAGGCATGTCCAGGAACGTGTACGATTTCATGTCGAAAGACGAACTCCTGGTGGAGGCCCGCCTCGGTGTGGAGGGAGTGCGCGAGCTGGCGCTCGCGCCGCTCGTTCTGGACGCATCCGGCCACCCGCGCCTCGCCGGACCGGAGGAAGCGGCGCGGATCCTGGGAGAAGTTTCCGGCTCCTCGGCGAGATACGGAACGAAGATAGAACTGGAAGGCGGCCGCGGCCTGGTCGGACTCTCAGATATGGCGGCCTTATCGATGCAGAAGGAGTGAAACATAATGTCCAACGAAGGGACGGTTTCCATCGCACTGGCCGGCGACGTGTTCATCGGCCAGAAGCTTCCTCGCCCGGGAGAGCCGGTAGCGGAGCCCGTCCGCGCCCTGTTCGAGCGCATGGCGGGGGCCGACATGACGTTCATCAACCTGGAGAGCCCGTATTCCGAGAGGGGCTATCCGGCGGAGAAATACACGTTTCTGCGCTCCCACCCCTCCCTGATCGACGAGCTGGACGAAATGGGTGTGGACGTCGTCACCCTCGCGAACAATCACATGCTCGACTACGGCTACGACGCGCTTTTCGACACCCTGTCGCTTCTCGATGCGAAGGGGGTCCGGCGCGTGGGAGCGGGCCGGAATCTGGAGGAGGCGTACGCGCCGGCCATCATGGAGAAGAACGGGGTCCGCGTGGCTTTCCTGGGCTACGCCTCCACCCTTCCGCTCGGCTGCTCCGCTGGCGAAGAGCGTCCCGGCCTCGCGCCCATCCATGTCTTTTCCGCCTTCGTCCTGGAGCCGAGCCCGAGAACCCAGGAACAGCCCGGGACGCCCCCTCCGGTGAAAACCTTTCCGCTTCAGGCCGATATCACGCGCATGCAGAAAGTCGTGGAGGCGGCGAAACAAGATGCGGACATCGTGATCATCGCCGGTCATTGGGGGCTGGCGAGCCGCTACGACCTGGCGGAATACCAGACGTGCGTCGGCCGCGCGCTCGTGGATGCGGGCGCGGACGTGGTTCTCGGGCATCACTCCCACACGCTCCAGGCGGTCGAGATCTACAAGGGAAAGCCGATCCTCTACGGAATCGGGAATTTCATCTTCCACGAACTGCCCGACGTCGGAAGCCCCGAACTATCCTACGGCGGCGTGATGACGCCGGAACTCATCAAAAAGCGCATGCCGAGGCAGACGGCCCTCTTTGAACTCACGGTCGGAAAGGACGGGGTGGCGGACCTGGGCTTCGTTCCGGCCTGGATTGACGATGCGGGCAATTCCGGTCTGGTCGAAGGCGAGAGAGCCGAAGAGGTGATCGACCTCGTGGAGAGGCTCTCGGCGGAGTTTAATACCCGGATCACCCGGGAGGACGGCATGGGGAAATTCGTTCTGGGCTAGAGGGCGTTGTGCGCTCTTCGCCGCATGTCGGACCGGGCGCTTTCATAGAGATTCACCCTGAATCTTCCACCGGAAGAGAACGATAGTTCATTCACCAGCGATGAGGATTGGCAATGGAAATGGGCCTTAAGGGGAAGGTTGCTCTCGTCACCGGAGGGACGAGCGGGATTGGCAAGGCGACGGTACTGGCCCTGGCGGACCAGGGCGTGAAGGTCGCCTTCTGCGGCCGGGATCAGGCCCGCCTGGACGCCACTTTGAAAGCGGTGGAGGAGCAAGGCGGCGCGGGTCTCTCGCTACGTGCGGACATCGGTGTGGAGGAGCAAGCGTCCGGGCTGGCGTCCCGCGTGGTCGAGGCTTTCGGGCGGCTGGACATCCTCGTGAACAACGCCGGACGCGCGGCGCCGAGTACGCTCTCCTCGCTGACGCCGGCGCAGATCCGGAAGACCGTGGACACGAAGATCGTCGGTTATCTCGTGATCTCGCGCGAGGCGGCGCGTTTCATGAAAAAACAAGACGGCGGACGGATCATCAACATGATCGGAGGAACCGGCAAGGAGCCCCTGCCCGGCGTTCTGGGAGGAAGCACGACGAACGCGGCGCTTCTGGGCCTGAGCAAGGGTCTCTCCCAGGCCATGGTCAAAGACGGTATCCTGGTGAACACGATCTGTCTGGGGCAGATCGATACGCCCATGCAGGACTGGATGACGGAACAACTCGCCGAAGAGCGAGGAGTATCGATAGACGAGATGCGGCGGGCGCGTGAATCGCAAATCCCCCTCGGGCGATTCGGCGCTCCCGAAGAAGTGGCGGGGCTGGCGGTGTTCCTGGCGTCGGTTCACGCGGGCTACATCACGGGAGCAACGATCAACGTCGACGGCGGCAAATTCCATTCGATCGTCTGAACGTTTGCAATTATTCTTGTTTCCCCGCACCCTTCGCGACCGGGAATACGTCTCCACAAAAAATGATGGACCCGGGTTTCGGCGGGTAGCTGCGGCCGGGCGCGACCGAGGAGATACCACATGCGTGACATGGAAGGAAAAATCGCCCTGGTGGCGGCGGGCAGCAAGGGTCTGGGCCGCGCCTCGGCGCTCAAGATGGCCATGCGGGGTGCTGCCGTCGCCATCTGCGCGCGCGATGAGGCCGCCTGCGCCGCTGCTGCGGCGGACATCGCGAAACAGGCCGGCGTGGAAACCTGGAGTTGTGCGGCGGACGTGAGCACGGCGGAAGGCGTCCGGAAATTCATTCATGGGGCCGTCGACCGTTTCGGCGGCGTGGACGTTCTGGTTTCGAACGCGGGCGGCCCGCCTCACGGGGTGTTCGAGGATTTCTGTGACGACGCCTGGTTCGACGCCTTTGAGCTCAACGTCATGAGCGCCGTGCGCCTCGTCCGCGAAGCGCTTCCGCACATGAGAGGGCGCGGCGGCGGGAGAATCCTCTTCATTCTCTCCAGTTCGGTGCGCGAACCCATCGACGATCTCCTGCTCTCGAACGTCATGCGCCCCGCCGTGGCCGGTCTGGCGAAATCGCTCTCGCGCGCACTGGGGGCGGAGAACATTCTCGTGAACGTGGTCATCCCCGGCGTCATCAAAACCGAGCGCGCGATGGGGGGCCGCGAATCCATGGCGAAGCGCCTCGGCATCACCTTTGAGGAATCCGTCGCCCGCGTGGAGCGCGAGGTGCCGCTGGGCCGTCTGGGCGAGCCCGAGGAGTTCGGCGCGATGGTGGCGTTTCTCGCCTCGCCCGAGGCGAGCTACATCTCGGGCGGCGTGTTCGCCGTCGACGGGGGGAGGCTCAAGGCGATTTGAGGAGCGTGCTGTTACTTTTCGATTTAATTCTGTGACTAAGGTGAAGAAACAATGGAATTTAGGAGTTACTCTTACATGTTACTCGAAACCTCCATTAGGGGGAATTTGACATATTAATGATATGATAAAAGATGACGGGAATAGTTTTGGATGTATCAATTATCGCGTGTCTGGTTGGGACGGTAACGTCGACCGGAGTTTACAAGAGGAGGATTTGCAATGAAGACGAAACACTATCAATTGCGAATCAGTGGTCTCCGGGAAGACAAAGGGCAAATCAGAATTGCTGATCTTCAGCGCATTTTAGAGGCTTTGATTAGGATATCCGAACGGGCCACTCGATTGCAGGCCACAGGCGAGGGAAGCGTAAAAGGGCCGAAGCCAAAATGGCTTGATGCGAGCATTGATTTCACCATTACAGGGTTGGAATCCGGCTCAACAGTTGTTGGCATTGATGCGCCGCTATTAGGTGAGACGGCCTATGAGGAATTCGCCCAACGGGAGTTTTGGCGTCCTCAGCCCAGCCTTGATGATACTGCGCTCGACCTTGCCGCATATGCGATTCAAGAAGCCGGGGACGCAGGCTCTGTTGGAGATCGTTTGGACAGTGGTGTTCTTGAGGCGATTCTCAAATTCCGGAAGGCCGCCCGAACCTCCGGCATTCGCTATGAGTTGACCCCGCAAGGGTCGGCGCGTGGACGATTCTCCTTGGACGAGAATGTTTGCGTACAAGTCAATGAACGATTGAAGAATATTCCGCCCCCGAAGGCTTTCATTGTGAGTGGCAGGCTCGATGAGATCAAACACGGTGGCGGTCGCTTTCGACTAATGCTCGACTCGAATTCACAGCTTCTCGGCAAGTTGCGTCCCGATGCGCTTGAAATTGAAGTCTTGCGGCCTTTGTGGGGCAAGCCGACCACAGTCGAGGGCATGGTTCATTTCAAGGCCAGCGGGCAACCGAGATTAATAGAAGCATACCGGATAAGTGTTTGCGCGGAAGGCGACGATATTTTTAAGGAAATGCCGTCGGTGGAGAAAACAGAGATTCAAAGCTTGGTTGTAACGCAGGGTGAGCACCTCCGCTACGCGGATCCCATAGAGCTTGCAGGTGCGTGGCCCGGCGATGAACCTATCGATGAATTACTCGCTCAACTCGACTGATTGAATTCATGGCAAAACGTTTTTTGCTTGATACTGGTATGCTCCTCGGATTTGTTCGCAACACTCCATGGGCTCTCCGGGTTCGCACGGAGTTCAATCTCGGAAATAAAGAAACAATGGTTTTCACCTCCGTCGTTTGTCAGGGGGAGCTTCTTGCGCTTGCAGAAAAAAGAGGTTGGGGAGAGGGCAGACGAGACCAACTCGATCAAGTTCTACATGGCTTTCCTGCGCTCGATATCAACAAGCAACCCATATTGAGAGCTTATGCGCTCATCGACGCTTGGACACACGGAAACTCTGTAGTCTCTCCCGGTCAGACGCCTCCCCCGAAGCCAGCGGTCCCAATGAAGCAGAATGATCTCTGGATCGCTGCGACGGCTCATGAAAGTAAGGCCACGCTGTTATCGACGGACAAGGATTTTGAGCATCTCAACGATGTGTGGATCAAATTCGTCTATGTCGATCAGAATGTTTCTCAACCAAAGGATTGATCGCCCTCACGCCAACATCAGACGCTCGCCCTTGGGTTCCGGTATGGGGTCGCCGAATTCTTTCGCCGTATCGATCCAGAGTTCCATCGCTTGATTGATGTTTTTGAGAGCGTCTTCCTGCGTGTCGCCATGCGCGGTGCATCCTGCTAGTTCTGGAACTTCGGCCACGAAGGCGTCGTCCGCGTTACTCCAGTAGAGAATGATCTCGTACTTGAACATCACTCATTCTCCTCAAATTCATGCTTCAGGAACACCATACGAACCTGCCGTACCTGATAGGGTTTCGCATGGTTGTCGTCGCGTTACAGATTGATTCTATCGGTAACGGCGGTTTTTCTGAAAATGTGGCGATATCATACCCCCCACCC
>CAYTSP010000039.1:0-5902 GCA_964440505.1 uncultured Nitrospinaceae bacterium | reverse complement strand
TTGACTCAAAACGAAGTTCGACGCCATTTGCAGGCACTTCTCCGTGCTGGGCGGCATCACCAGCGCGGCCCTGGCGTCGCGGTGAAACCGCTGGAGCGGCTTGTCGTTCAGCAGGCCGGGTCCGCCCGCGATCTTGAGCGCCTTTTCCGTCATGGAAGCCGCCGCTTCCGAAGCGGCGTATTTCGCCTCGTTGATGAAGGGAATGGCTTTGGCCGCGCCCCGGGTCTCCAGCACCCAGGCGGCTTTCTGGATCATGATGAGCGCGGTCTCATAAGCGATCTTCATCTCCCCGATCTGGCGCTGAATCGCCGGATAGCTCGCGATGGGCGCGTTGTCGGGCAGGAGTTTTCGCTTGAGCGCGTAGTCCACGATCCAGTCCAGCGCTGCGGCGCCCGCGCCCAGATAGACGGCGGCGTAGCCCAGGCCGAACCTGGGCACGAAATCGGGCTGGAGGATGCCCTCGCCCGTGCCCACGATGTTGCGCGCCGGAACCCGCACGTTCTCATAGGCGAGCGCGTGGCTGGCCGTGCCCCGCATGGCGAAGGCGTCCCAGCGGGTCGGGATGGTGATGCCGTCGAGGTTCTTGTCCAGCACCGCCCATCGCAGGCCGGCCTGGAGTTCTTCGATACCTTCGAGCAGACACCAGAGCACGTAATAGTCCGCCTCCCCGGCCATGGAGCAAAAATACTTCTGGCCGTTGATGACGTATTCATCGCCATCTTTTCGGGCGCGCGTGGTGATGGTGCGGTTCCATTGGGGGCTGGAGGCCGCCTCGCCCGCGTGGCTGCCGAAGATGGCGCCGTTTTGGGCCGCCTCTGCGAAGCGGTTTTTTTGTTCTTCATCCGAGAGCGTGAGGAGAAAGTAGAGAATCGAGCTGTGCATGTGCAGCGTCATGGCGGTGTTCGTGCAGCCCTTGCCCAGTTCGTGGAACACCATGGCATAGCAGACGGGGTCGCTCCAGAGTGCCCTCCCGCCGTGGGACTCGGGCAGCGTGAGGCGCGTGAAGCCCTCGCGGATCAGGGCGTTGAAGCTCTCTCTCGGAAAGCGTTGTTCCTGATCGCATTCGTCCGCGTAGCGGGCCAGTACGTCTCGGGCGAGTTCTCCGGCCTGTTCGATCAGGGCCTCGTTTTTCGGGTTTATACGCAGGTCCATGAATTCTCGTTCAAGAGTTCGAAAATGAAAATGATTGCTTTACGTTTTTTCTTTCAGCAAACGGCGCAGTATTTTCCCGCTGCCCGATTTCGGGATGGCGTCGATGAAGGCCACCGCGCGAATGTGCTTGTAGCCCGCGACTTTTTCGTTCACGAAATCCAGCAGGGCCTCTTCGTCGATCCTGACGCCTTCTTTTGGGACCACGAAGGCCATGGGGATCTCGCCCGCCTCGGCGTCCGACCGGGGGACGACGGCCGCGTCCGCAACGTCGGGGTGTAAGTGCAGACACGCTTCTAACTCGGCGGGCGCAACGGCGAAGCCTTTGTACTTGATCATCTCCTTTTTCCTGTCCATCAAGTAGACATAGCCCTGCTCGTCCACCCGCCCGATGTCGCCCGTATGGAGCCAGCCGTCACGCAGCGCCTCGGCCGTGGCCTCGGGCGCGTTCCAGTAGCCCTTCATGATGTGGGGCCCCTTGATGACCAACTCGCCCGCCTCGCCCACGGGCAGTTCCGTCGTTCCCGTTTCCACGTCGACGATTTTTTGCTCCTGATCGGAAATCGGAGGCCCCACGGATTCCTCCCGGATGAATTCTTCCACGGGAGGGTTCATATGCGTGAGCGGGGAGGCTTCGGTGAGACCGTAGCCCATGAAGGTGAGAACGCCTGTTCTCTCCTGCACGACGCGCCTCACCTCGGGCGGCAGGGGCGCGGCCCCGCTCATGATGTACCTCAGGGAAGAGAGGTCGTAGTCGCCCAGGTTTTCATGGTGCGCGATGGCCAGGAGCGCGGGCGGCACGCCATAGAAGAGCGTGAGCTTGTGCTCCTGCACGAGACGCAGCGCGTCGGGCACGTTGAAGCGTTTCATCAGCACGTGGGTGGCGCCGGCGAGAATCAGCGCGCCCATGATCATGGTTCCGTAGATGTGATAGAGCGGCAGGAACAGGAGCCCCGAGTCCCGATCGGTAATGTGATGGTTCGCCACGCACTGGTGGTAGTTGGACACCAGATTCCTGTGGGTCAGCATGACGCCTTTCGGTAGACCCGTCGTGCCGCTCGAATAGGGCAGGGCGATTAAATCCTCCGCGGTGTCGATTCGAGGCTCGGGCAGGCTTTCCGGAGAATGCGCGCCTATCCAGTCCGCAAAGCGTGCGTCGCCTCCTTCCTCATCCGTGACGATAACGGTCTCGAGCGTCTTGAGGTCTTCCCGTACTCCTTGAAGCATAGCGGCGCCCTCCGCCGTGGTGATCAGAATCTTGGTGCCCGAATCGTTTAGCTGATACGCGGTTTCTGCTTCTTTGTAGGCGGGGTTCAACGGCGTGAAGACGGCGCCTGTCTTCGATGCGCCGAAAGCGGCGATTTCGAATTCTGCCGAATTGGGTAGGAACAGGCCGACGCGGTCCCCGATCCCCACGCCCGCAGCGAGCATGGCGCGGCCGCAGGCGTTCGAGAGCGCGTCGAGTTCCCGGAAACTCATTTGGACCTCCCCGTCCACCAGGGCGATGGCGTCCGGGCGTCGCGCGCAAGCCGTCTTGAGCAGGCCGTGGAACGCGCAATCGGGATATTCGAGCGGTGGGCGGAAATAGGGAGGGAGGTTGACGCTTTTACTCATCCGCGTTGTTCCTCCATCCGTTATGAACCCAGAACGTTCGCGCTGCCCTCGAGCACGGTCTTTGCGGTGAGTTCCAGGCACTTTTCCGTGTTGGGCGGCATGATGAGGCCGGCCCTCGCCTCGCGGTGAAAGCGCTGGAGCGGGTTGTGGCGGAACAGTCCCGGGCCGCCGGCCACCTTGAGCGCTTTTTCCGTAATGAACGCGGAGGCTTCCGCGCAAACGTATTTCGCCTCGTTGATGGCGCCATAGGCTTTGTCCGCGCCGTGGGCGTTGATCATCCAGCCCGCCCTCTGGAGCATGAGAATCGCGCCTTCGAGCGCAATTTTCATCTCCCCTATCTGGCGCTGTATGGCGGGGTACGAGGCGATGGGCACGTTGTCGGGCATGAGCTTTCGGGTCTGGGCGTAGTCGACCACCCAGTCGAAGGCGCCTCCGCCAGCGCCCAGGTAGACGGCGGAATAGCCGAAACCGAACTTGGGCAGAACGTCGGGGCGTATCGGGTCTCCGCCCCGGCCCACGAGGTCCTCCACCGGTATCTTCACGTCGTCGTATATCATCGAGTGGCTCACCGTCCCGCGCATGGCGAAGGAGTTCCACTCCTGGTCTATCTTGAACCCGGGGTTGTCCGAGGGCGCGATGAGCAATCCCAGGCTTTTCGTGAGGTCTTCCTCGTCTTCCAGCTGCACCCAGAGCACGTAATAATCCGCCTCGCCGGCCATGGAGCAGAAGTATTTCCTGCCGTCGATCCTGTAGACGTCGCCGTCCCGAATCGCCTTCGTCTCCATGCGCCACACGCCGTGGAGGCTGGATGTGTTCTCGCTCGCGTAGCTCGCGATGATTTTTCCGCCCCGTATGATTTCGCTGTATCTGCGCTTTTGTTCATCGGTTCCCAGGTAGGTGATGACGTGCGAGATAGAGCTGTGCATGTGGAAGAGCATGGCCGTGTTAGTGCAGCCCTTGGACAACTCGTAGAGGACCATCGAGTAGGTGGCGGTGTCTTCATAGAGGTCTCTGCCGCCCTGGTCTTTCGGGAGCGTCAGGGAGGTGAAACCCTCTCTGGCCAGGTCGTTGAAATTCTCGCGGGGGAAAATTCCTTCCTCGTCGATTTTCTGGGCTCTCGGGGCCAGGATTTCCTTCGCGTAGATTTTCGCGCGTTCGAGCAAATCTTCATTTTCAGGGTTGATCCGAAAATCCACCTGCTTGTTCCTTACCGTTCACGAAATGGAATCTATGCGCCGCCTCGGTTCCAGCCCCGTCCTTCGTCGCCGTAGCCAACCGAACCGTCTTCGGTGACGACCACGGTGTCCTCGAGTTTCACGAAGCCGACCTCGGGGTTTTTCATGTCGGTTTCGATGGACACCACCATTCCGGGTTCGAGACCCCTGGTCTCATAGGTGGCGGGGTAGGGCACGACGCCCGAGGAGGTGAGGTGCGGCGCTTCGTGCTGGATGATGCCCATGCCGTGCGCGAGGAAGACCATCTGATCGTCGTGTTCACACTTGGCCTGTTCCTTGAGAGCGGCTTCATAGATTTCCTGTCCTGTGACTCCCGGGCGCACGACCGCCCGCGCGGCCGTCTGCACCGCCTGGATTTCGCCGAGCAAATCCTCCATGAGCGGCGTGGGCTCGCCCAGGACGGCCATGCGGCAGAGATCGCCCAGGTATCCCTGCTTGTTCCCGCCCGAATCGAGCGAGAGGATGTTCCCCTCATCCCATGTGGCGTTCGAGGGCGCGCGGTTGTAGCTTGGCCCCGTGCAGGTGAGGCAGTACTCGAAATCGAGTCCCCTTTGGGTCTCGAGCTTTTTCATCTCATCGGCGACCTCGTACATGGTGGTGCCCGGAGGCGTGCTCTTCATGACGTCGAGCATGCACTCGACGATGGTTTCCGAAGCCTCTTTCAGCAGGGTGAGTTCATGGGGCTGCTTCACGGCCCGGAGTTCCTCGAGCAGGTACACGGCGTCGATGAATTTCGCGTCCGGCAACTCTTCCTGAAGCGCCTCGTATGAGTCCGCCGGCAGGAAGCATTTCTCCACCGCCACGGTGCCTTTCTCGTGGCCGAGCCTGCGGATGAAATCGGCCGCGTCCTTGCCGGCCTGATCGGTGTGCCACTGGTTGTTTCTCTTCTCGGGCACCCACAGGGGTTCGACTTCCTGCTGCCAGCCCTCCATGATGTTGCCGATGTAGAACGCTTTGTCGGGCGCGCCCTTCGGGAGACCCACTATCGGCTGGTAGCGGCTGACGCCGATGGCGTCCTTGTGGGCGAAGAAAAAGAATTGATAGCCGCCGAGCAGGTAGCGAACGTTTTCCTTCGAAGTGGCGAGAACGACGTCCGCTCCCTGATCATCCATCAAGGCGCTGAGCTTGTTGTCATCAAAGGGCAGGTTCATGGCGGGTTCCTCTCCAATATGTGATATCTCGGATTCGGTTTTCTGATTTCATGCCGAGAACATGCAGATACTCATCTCCTGAAAAGTGTATGAAGCGGCGGAGAAAGCGCTGTCTCGACCATCGGTGGAACAGTAATTCATGAACAGGAAAGGGTGTCATGCAGGACGGAAAAATGCAAGCGGAGCGTTTTGAGTTCATGGTGTTTTAGCTGTATGGGAACGAAAGAGGCAGATGAGAATCGCGGGTTTTTCCGCTTTGATGAAGGATCAACCGCCCATGGCGATGCCGCCGTTCACGTCCAGGCAGATGCCCGTGATGTACTCCGCCGCATCCGAGCCCAGGAAAAGCGCGGCATTGGCCACGGCCATGGGCCGGCCCACGCGGCCGAGCGGAATCTGCTTCACTATCTCTTCCTGGCGGGCGGGGAGCCATCCGTCGGTGAGGGGCGTGGCCGTGGGGCCGGGCGCGATGGCGTTCACGGTGACGCCGTAGGGCCCCAGCGTCTTGGCGAGCGAGCGCGTGAGGCCGATGACGCCCGCTTTGGCCGAAGTGTAGGGAATTCCGCCCGCGAAGCCGCCCGAACGCCAGGCGGATGAGGAGAGGTTGACGATGCGGCCGTAGCGCCTCGCCATCATGGGTTCTGAGACGGCGCGGGCGCAGAGGTATTCTCCTTTCAGGTTCACGTCGATCACGGCGTCCCAGTCATCTTCGGTGTATTCGAGATAACCCTTCTTGGGCGAGATGCCCGCGTT
>CAYTSP010000038.1:0-7629 GCA_964440505.1 uncultured Nitrospinaceae bacterium | reverse complement strand
AGATGGTCGATCAGCAGATCGAGGCGCTCCGGCAGCGGGCCGCCACTTTCGAGGACGTGGACAGGGAGGCCCGGGCGGGAGACTACGCTCTATTCGACATCGAGGCGTTCGACGACGGGGTGGCCGTGCCCGGAACCCGGGGGGAGAACCAGGCCCTCATGGTCGGGGGCGATGAGAGCGAAAAGGAGTTGAGCGACGCGCTCCTCGGTATGAGGAAAGGCGAGGAGGCGGATGTCGACATCGACGTTCCGGAGGGCGCCTCGCCGAACATCGCCGGCAAGAGCCTCCGGTTCCATCTCCACTTGAAGGAGGTGAAAGAAGCGCATCCGCCCGAACTGGACGAGGAATTCGTCAAGTCCCTGGGCCGAGGCTACACGGGCACGGAGGACTTGCGGGCCGACGTCGTGAAAGAGATGGAGTCCATGGAGGATGCGAACGCGCGCGGCCACGGGATTTCCGAGTTGCTGAGCGCGCTCCTGGAGGCGCATCCCTTCGAGGTGCCTCCCACGCTGGTCAAGGGGGAGGCGGATGAGCAGATTCGCGAATACGAGCGCAGGCTGCGCCAGGAGAACCCCGACGTTCAGCTCTCCGAAGCCAGGATCGAGGAGTTGCGCGAGGAGGTGAGGCCCCGGGCCGAGGAGCGGGTGCGCCAGCTCATCGTCGTGGAGCGCATCCGCGAGGCCGAGGATATCGAGGCGAGCGCCGAGGAGGTCGAGGGGCAGATCAGAATCTCGGCCGCGCGCTACGGCATGACGCCCGAGAAACTTCGCGAGCGGATGATGACGACCGGGGCGATGGCTTCGCTCGTCTCGAACATCAACTACAACAAGACGGTGAGTTGGCTCTATGATCAGGCCGACGTGGAATTCGACGTTCACGATGCCGCCGGGCACGATGCGCATTCCCACGACTCAGATGAGGACGAGGGAGAGGAACGCTCATCCGGCGGCGATTCGAAAGAGGATGGATAAAAAGTGGCACTCGTACCCATGGTGGTGGAACAGACGAACAGAGGCGAGCGGGCGTACGACATCTACAGCCGCCTGCTCAAGGAGCGGATCATCTTTCTGGGCACGCCGATCGACGACACCATCGCGAACCTGGTGACGGCCCAGCTGCTTTTCCTGGAGGCGGAGGAACCGGATCGGGACATCGCCATGTACGTGAACAGTCCGGGCGGCACCGTCACGGCGGGCCTGGCCATTTACGACACGATGCAGTACATCAAGCCCGACGTGTCGACCATCTGCATCGGCCAGGCGGCGAGCATGGGCGCGCTCCTGCTGACGGCGGGGGCGAAGGGCAAGCGCTACGCCCTGCCCAACTCGCGCATCCTGATCCACCAGCCCCTGGGCGGCGTGCAGGGACAGGCGAGCGACATCGACATCCAGGCGCGCGAGATTCTCCGCATGCGCGAGGAACTCAACGAGATTCTCTCGAGACACACCGGCCAGCCGATCAAGAGGATTGAAAAAGACACCGATCGTGATAATTTCATGACCGCCGATCAGGCGAGGGACTACGGCCTGCTCGACGACGTGATCGTCGCGCGCACGGATTCATCGAATCGCATTTCGGGCGACGGGATGGATGACGGCAGCATCCAGGAGAACAACGGCTCCTGACCGGAGCCGGTTTTGTTTCCGGAAGCGCTCTTCTCCGAGGGGGAATGATCGATGGCGAGGCGAGCCTCAGACAAAAAAGACGCTCTTCGTTGCTCGTTCTGCGGAAAAAGCCAGGAGGAGGTGAAGAAGCTCATCGCGGGTCCGCACGTGTATATCTGCGATGAGTGCGTGGAGCTGTGCCAGGAAATCATGATGGAGGAATGGAACGAGGAGCAGAGGAACAAGGCGAAATCCCTCCTCAAGCCCACCGAGATCAAGGCCATCCTCGATGAACACATCGTCGGCCAGGAGAAGGCGAAAAAATCGCTTTCCGTCGCCGTCTACAACCACTACCGGCGCGTGGAAGCGCAAATCGACCTGCACGACGTGGAACTGCAGAAGAGCAACATCCTGCTCATCGGCCCCACCGGCTCGGGCAAGACGCTCATGGCCCAGACCCTCGCGCGCCTGCTCGACGTGCCTTTCGCCATCGTCGACGCCACCACGCTCACCGAGGCCGGCTACGTGGGCGAGGACGTGGAGAACATCATTCTCAAGCTCTTGCAGGCGGCAGATTTCGACGTGGCGAAAGCCGAGCGCGGCATCATCTACATCGACGAGGTCGACAAGATCAGCAGAAAGAGCGAGAACCCCTCCATCACCAGGGACGTTTCCGGCGAGGGGGTGCAGCAGGCCCTGCTCAAGATCATCGAGGGCACGGTGGCCAACGTGCCGCCCCAGGGCGGGCGCAAGCACCCCCACCAGGAGTTCCTGCGCGTCGATACGGCGAACATCCTCTTCATCGGCGGCGGGGCGTTCGTGGGTCTCGACGACCTCATCAAGAAAAGAGTCGGCCAGATGGGAATGGGTTTCGAGGCCAGCCTCAAGAGCGAGAAGAATGATTCGCTGAGCGCACTGCTCGCCCAGGTGACGCCTGAGGATTTGCTGAAATACGGCTTGATCCCCGAGTTCGTGGGTCGTTTGCCGGTGGTGGCCACGCTCGACGAACTGGATCAGGATGCGCTCGTGCGCATTCTGAGCGAGCCGAAAAACGCGCTCGTCAAGCAATACCGCAAGCTGGTGGAGTTCGAGAACGTCACCCTGCAGTTCACCGAGGGCGCCCTCGTCGCCATCGCCGAAAAGGCGCTCGAGCTCAACACGGGCGCGCGCGGGCTCCGCTCCATCATCGAGGATCTGATGCTCGATACGATGTACGAGCTGCCGGGCATGGTCGGCGTAAAGGAAATCATCATCAATGAGAACGTGGTGGCCCGAAAAGAAAGTCCGCTGCTGGTCTATGAAAAAGCGAGTTGAGCCGGCTTCCGCACTTTTTCTTCATCCGGTGGGCGGTTCGTGAGTCTCGGGCCGCACGGTTCCCCTCGCGCGGTTTCGGGGGAGTCCGCGCACCGGCGGGACAAGTTGGTTTTTTCCGCGAGGGGCGTTATTTTTCATTTCAGCGGGGAAAGCGCGCGTTGACAACGCGCGGGCTGCTTTCCTATCATTTCGCTATACCGGATATACCGGATGAAGGCGCGTAGCTCAGGGGGAGAGCGCTTGCTTGACACGCAAGAGGTCGGCGGTTCAAAACCGCCCGCGCCTACCATAACGGAATTGACGATGAGGCGAATCGCCGCCGCATCGTGAGGATAGTGATTCGAGGAACTTCAGAGGAGGTTGCGGCGCCAGCCAACGCCCGTTTATGTCTCAGCAAACCAAGCAAAAAGACTTTCCCGAAGACGCCATCGCGCTGAAGATTGGCGGCGAGTCCGTTGATTTGAATCGCGACATTCCCGACGACGCCGAGCCGGAGTTCATCCTCCTCGATTCCGAGGAGGGCCTGGAGATTCTGCGCCACAGCACGGCGCACCTCATGGCCCAGGCGGTGCAGGAGCTCTTCCCCGGCGCGCAGCTCACCATCGGCCCTCCTATCGAAAACGGGTTTTATTACGACATCGACGTCGACGTCACCTTCACGCCCGAGGATTTGAAGAAGATCGAGGCGAGAATGAAAAAACTCGCCAAGAAGAAATACGCCATCGAGCGCGAGGACATCTCACGCGCGGACGCGCTGTCCCTTTTCGGGGAAAGGGGCGAGAGCTACAAGATAGAGATGATCCACGACCTGCCCGAGGACGAGGCCCTTTCGATCTACAGCCAGGGCGATTTCGTGGACCTGTGCCGGGGGCCGCACGTGCCCGGCACGGGCTGGCTGCGCAACTTCAAGCTCCTGAGCGTGGCGGGCGCCTACTGGCGCGGCGACGAGAAGAACAAGATGCTTCAGCGCATCTACGGCACCGCCTTCGCGACGAAGCAGGACCTGGCCGATCATCTGCAGAGACTCGAAGACGCCAGAAAGAGAGACCACCGCGTCATCGGCAAGCAGCTCGGCATCTTCCTGGTCGATGAGGACGCGGGCGGCGGGCTGATTTACTGGCAGCCCCGGGGCACGACGGTCAAAAAAGTGATCGAGCGCTTCTGGGAGGATGAGCACGTCAAGCGCGGCTACCAGCTCGTCTCCATTCCCCACATCACGCGCGACGTGCTCTTCAAGACTTCCGGCCATTATGATTTTTATCGGGAAAACATGTATGTCCTGAACATCGACGAGGATGAATACGTCCTGAAACCGATGAACTGTCCGGGCCACATCCTCATCTACCAGCAGAAGATCCACAGCTACCGCGATCTGCCCTACCGCCTCGCGGAACTGGGCACGGTCTACCGCTACGAGCGAAGCGGCGCGCTGCACGGAATGCTCCGGGTGCGGGGCTTCACCCAGGACGACGCCCACATCTTCTGCACGCCGGAGCAGGCCGAAGACGAGGTGCTGGGCGTCATCGATCTGGCGCACTTCATGCTGAAGACGTTCGGCTACGAGGATTTCGAGACCGAACTCTCGGTGCATGATACTTCCGATTTCAGCAAGTACGCCGGCGTGATCGAGGACTGGGAGGCGGCCGAGGAGGCGCTGACCCGCGCGCTCGAGAAGCGGGGCATCCCCTACAAGCGCATCGAGGGCGAGGCGGCGTTCTACGGGCCGAAAATCGACATCAAGATGCGCGACGCCCTGGGCCGCGGCTGGCAGGGACCGACCATCCAGTTCGACTTCAACCTGCCCAAGCGTTTCGACCTGAACTACGTCGGCGCGGACAGCGCGCGCCACAAGGTCATCATGATCCACCGAACCGTCATGGGTTCGATGGAGCGTTTCGTGGGCGGGCTGATCGAGCACTACGCGGGCGCGTTTCCCGCATGGCTCGCGCCCGAGCAGGCGCGCATCATGACGATCACCGACGATCACATCCCCTACGGCCGCGAGGTGGAGAGCAGGCTGCTCGCCGCCGGTTTCCGGGCGGAGGGGGATTTCCGAAACGAGAAGATTGGGTATAAGATAAGGGAAGCCCAGCGAGACAAGATACCGTATATGCTCATCCTCGGCGCGCGCGAGGCGGAAACGGGAGAAGTTTCCCTGAGGCTTCGCGAACAAGGCGACTTGGGGTCCATCTCATTGGAGGAACTTATGGAGAGAATGCGAAGCGACATCGAGAACAAATCACTCACCTCGGGAGCGGTCTGATATGGCGTCGCGCTTCAGAGGGCGGGATATTCACCCGACAGCCACAGGCCCCAGAGCCAATCGCGACATCCGCGTTCCGATGGTACGGGTCATCGATGAAGACGGTCAGCAGCTCGGCGTTCTTCCCGTGGAGGAGGCGGTGGAGGCCGCGGAAGATCGGGATCTGGATCTCGTCGAGGTATCTCCCAACGCGGACCCGCCCGTATGCAAGATCATGGACCTGGGCCGCTACAAATACACGCAGCAGAAAAAGGCGCAGGAAGCCAAGAAGAAACAGCGCGTGGTGGAGGTGAAGGAAGTCAAGCTTCGCATCAAGATTGAAGAGCATGACTACGCGATCAAGCGAAGACACGCGGAGCGGTTCTTGAACGACGGGAACAAGGCGAAGGTCACCATCATGTTCCGCGGACGCGAGGTGACGCACCCCGATCTGGGGCGGAAACTGCTGGAACGCATGGCGAACGAACTCATCGAGATCGGCACGGTGGAGCAGTTCCCCAACCTCGAAGGCCGCAACATGACGATGGTTCTTGCGCCGAAATCGACAAAACCGCCCAAAAAGGATACAACGCCGCGCAAGAAATCGGGCAGGAGGACGGAAGACGTCCCGATGGACGATGGAACACTGACGGCTCCTCTCGCGGAGGCGCTCAAGGATGCGGACATTCAAATCAGCCCGGACGGCGGGGCGGATGACGGGAAACCCGAAGGAGAAGTGAAAGAAGATGCCTAAGATGAAGACGAACCGCGGAGCGGCCAAGCGTTTCAAGATAACGGCTACGGGCAAGGTGAAGCGGAACCGCTCCCATCACCGTCATATACTGACGAAGAAGACGACGAAAAGAAAAAGGGAGCTCCGTCACAGCATCATCGCGAATCCCACGGACGCGAAGATGATCAAGCGGCTGATACCTTATATGTAGTTTTTCGCCGAAATGATAATGGTTTTGCTCAGGGCGAGATGGTGAGGCAGCGCCGTCATCACGCTGGCGAGAGGAAGAGATGGGCAATCCGGTGGGCGAGCTGAATGACTTTATCAAGTCGATCCTGGGCGGCATCGGGTCATATGTTGGTGAATATCCCTACGCTGCAGGCGCAGTCCTTTTTTTGGCTATAATTCTCAGACGCACCTTCAGACGCGCCCGGAAGTAACGCGCTCTTTTTTCAGGCGCCCCGGGCTTGCGGTCATCCGCCCGTGCGGGTATATTCCCCCGGTTGGTCGCGAGATTTTGTGGTCATTCGAGGCGGCCTCCGAGGGAATGGAAGAAAATCTTCGATTGAGGGAGTAACCGAATCATGCCGCGTTCGACAGGAAATCCGGCTGGCAGGGAACGACATCGCAGGCTTCTCAAGGAAGCGAAGGGCTATCGGGGGGCGCGCTCGAAGAGGTTCCGCTCCGCCCGGGAGTCCGTGCATCGCGCCCGCGCCTACGCCTATCGCGATCGCCGGGTGCGCAAGCGCGAGTTCAGGCGACTTTGGAACGTTCGCATCAATGCGGCGGCCCGTCTGCATGGTCTCAATTACAGCCGCTTCATCTGGGGGCTGGGCCAGGCGGGAGTGGAAGTGAACCGCAAGATTCTGGCCGAATTGGCGATTGAGGACCCCCAGGCTTTCGGCAAACTCGTGGAAATCGCCAAGGCGCAGGCCGCCTAGAGCCGGGCGAGAGAAGGTGCTTCTGGCTCCACCCTGCCGGGTGGGGCCTTTTTTATGCGGTCCCCGGAAGAATGAGGATTGAGGTACGGGCATGAGCGAAGACCTGCTTGTCGGCATTATCCGCGAATCCTCCAGCGCGTTGTCAGACGCCTGGGCCGCGCGCGATGCGGGGGCGGCCGAGGGGGTGCGCATCCGCTACCTGGGCCGCAAGGGCGGTGAGCTGAACGAGGTGATGCGGGGGCTCAAGGATTTGTCCGCCGACGAGAAGCGCATCGTCGGTCCGCTGGCCAACTCTGTTCGCGCCTATATCGAGGCGAGCGTTTCGGCCATCAAGGAAGATGACAAGGAGAAGATAATCGAAGCGCACCGCGCCCTCGGCGAGCGCCTGAGTGGCAGGGAAGAGGGCGGTGCGTTGAGCGAGATTATCGGGCAAAGGGAAAAGGAGATTCTCGGCGCCGGGGATGCCGCCGACACATCGCGCTCGCGGCTCGACCTCACGATTCCCGGGCGCGCGCCGCACATCGGCCATGAGCATCCCCTCGTACAGACGATGGAGGATTTGATCGAGGTGCTCACGCGCCTGGGCTATTCCGTGGCCGAAGGCCCCGAGGCGGAACTCGATTACTACAATTTCGAGGCCCTGAACATCCCCAAGGACCATCCGGCGCGCGACATGCAGGATACGTTTTACCTGACCGGCGACGCTCTTTTGCGCACGCACACCTCGCCCGTGCAGATCCGGGTGATGGAGAACCAGGCCCCGCCTGTGAAGGTCATCGCCCCCGGCAAGGTGTT
>CAYTSP010000037.1:0-3036 GCA_964440505.1 uncultured Nitrospinaceae bacterium | reverse complement strand
GGCTGGAAATCATGCATCCGTGGCCGGAACAACGATTCACCGTCACTCGTACCCAAGGGAGGAGCCGGATGCCTTAACGGGCACGTCCGGATCTGTGCGGGGGGCGCCGGGCAACCGGCGTCCCTACCGCGATCCCACCGGGGCCAGGGTCTACATCGCCCAGGCGCGGGGTCCGAGAGGACCCAAGCGGGTGGCGGTGGGCCGCCACGGCGTGATCGGCGCCGAGCAGGCGCGCCAGAGGGCGGCGCTCATCATCGCCCGTATCAGGGCGGGCGAGGAAGCAATCCCGAAGCGGCTGCAGCCCACGGGCGGGCCCACGGTGGCGGCGCTCGCCGAACGGTATCTCTCCGAATACATCTCGGTGCGCTGCAAGCCGAGCACCGTCGCGAAGACCAGGGCGGTCGTCCGAAAGCACATCGTGCCCGCCTTGGGCAGGCTGCCGATCATGGCGCTGGAGCGGGCGCAGGTGGCGGAACTGCACCAGGGCCTTTGCGAGACGCCCGGCGTTGCGAACATGGTCGTCCGGATCCTCTATGCGATGTACAGGCTGGCCGGGAACTGGGGACTGGCGCCCGAGGGGTGCAACCCCTGCCGCCTGATCGTGAAATACCCCGAACGCAAGAGGGAGCGGTTCCTGACGGATGAGGAGTTTACGCGCCTGGGGTCCGTTCTGGAAGAAATGGAGAGTCAGGGCGGGGCGTCCGCGTCCGCTCTGGCCGCCATACGCCTGCTTATGCTGACCGGGTGCCGGAAGTCCGAAATACTCACTCTCCGCTGGGAGGACGTGGCGCTGGACGAGGGTGAGCTGAGGCTGCCGGATTCCAAGACGGGCGCGCGGGTCGTCTCGCTTCCGCCACAGGCGGTCGCGCTCCTGGCCGCCCTCCCCCGGGTAGAGGGGAATCCCTGGGTCATTCCCGGCAGGAAGCCGGGCGCGCGCCTGAGCAGCCTCGATCACGTCTGGCGACCCGTCCGCGCGCGGGCGGGTCTCGATGACGTGCGGCTCCACGACCTTCGCCATTCCTACGCCTCGAGAGCGCTCGCGCTGGGAGAAGGACTCCCCGTCATCGCGAAGCTCCTTGGCCACGCCCACGTACAGACCACGGCGCGTTACGCGCACCTGGCGCGCGATTCCGCGCACGAAGCGGCGGAGCGGGTTGCGGGGAGCATCGCGGAAGATATATTCTGAGGAAGCCGGTTGACGGATTCTCTTCTACAAGATCAGGGAACAGGGTTCTCTGCTTCACAGGCGTGAAGCTCAGGCCGATTTTCAAAGGCTCAAGGCGCAATTTCAGGGCCCGGATACCCGTTGAACGGAAATTTTTTTCTTGAATTGAGTGGCGCCTGATGGGCCGAGGAATTGCGCGTTATCTTTAATTGAATGGAAATCTCTTGTAAAAATTTGATTTTGCAATCGTTAAAGCATTAACCCCACCTGGGAGACCTATGTGAGACTCGAATGAAAGAGGGATGATTTTTTTGGATTTCCCTTGGGATTGTTTGTTGACAAAGAACACCATCTTCTCTATTCTTTGGGAAATGGGGAATGTAATGACGGTTTTCTTCAATGTGAAAGTGTTTACATAAGCGACAAAATACCGGTTCGCTCGATAGGACCTTGTCGACGTACGGGGCAGCATTGAGGAGAGGGGGTGATGCGAGAGCGAGGAGCCCTGTTGCAGGCGACGAAGCACAGACGAAGAAACATTGACAAATCCATGACATAGAAAATGAAGGAAGACGGCAACATTTTTTTTGTGAAACCTCGATGAGGAGAAATACACATGAGGAAAATTCTGTTAGCACTATTTGCGCTGGCGCTCCTGGCGACGTTTGTAGCGCCCTCGTACGCGGCCGACCTCAAGTTCAGCGGCTTCTTCCGGGTGCGTGGATCCAGCGAAAACGTCAACAAAGACGGGGACGATGACGCAGACGACAAATCGAATTACCTGGACGCGCTCATTCGCCCGCGCTTCACGGCGAAAAGCGGCGCCGTCACGGCCGTGTGGGAGCCCGAGTTCGTAAGCGCGAACGGCGGCTTCTCAATCGGCCCCGGCCGGCAGACCGTGGGTGTCAACCGCTGGGTGATTGACTACGCTGTTCCGGGCAGTTCGCTCCGCATGCGTTGGGGCCGGACGGACTATTTCTCCCCGGACAAGGAAATCTACGACAGCGGCGGACGTCATCGTGAGCCGGGCGTCGCGATCTACGGCAAGCTCAGCAAGAACATCTCGCTCAGCGCGTTCATGACCAAGGCGAACGAAGATACCGGCCCGGAAAACGACGACAAGACGGATTACTACGCCAGCCTTGGCATCAAGGTGTCTCCGACTCTCACGGTCTCGCCGTGGGTGGCCAATTCGAGAGACGCGGCGGCCGGCGGCTATGACTACAGCTTCCTCGGCCTCCACGCCAAGACCAAGGTGGGCATCCTCAACGTGAACGGTTCTGTCGTCATCCAGGAAGGTGACCTCTCGAGCGGCAATGAGCTCTCGGGCTGGGCCGTTCTGGTGAGGACTTCCACCAGCTTGGGTAAACTGAAGCTCAGCGGCAACCTCACGATGCTTTCCGGCAATGACGGCACCAAGACCGGCGAAGACGGCCGCTTCAGGACGCCTCAGGAAGGCGGTTCCGGTTGGTTCGTCGGCGGCCACATCATGACTTCGCGCCGCTGGACGACTCTGGGCAACGGCATCAGAAGCGTACACCTGGGCGCCTTGAACGGCGCGACGGTGATCGAGGGTCTGGCCGATTTCAAAGTCAGCAAGACCCTGACGCTGGCCGGCGGCGTATCCCTTTACAATTCCGCCGAGCCTTCCCTCGCAGCGGACACGATGGACGCGAAGGAATTCGGCACCGAGCTTAACGCCGCCTTCAAGTGGAAGATCCACTCGAATCTCGAGCTTCGCGGTGTGGGCGCCGTTATCCTGCGCGGCGATTACGGCAGAGGCATGAACGACCCGGAGATCGATGACGGCTGGGCGGTCGGCTGGACGCTGCGCCACATCTTCTAGCAGCATGAAGGACGCTCGCGTCCTC
>CAYTSP010000036.1:0-8910 GCA_964440505.1 uncultured Nitrospinaceae bacterium | reverse complement strand
CAGGCCGCCGTGCTTCTCCAACACCAAGCATCCCCACCCCCCACCCGCGTTGACATCCCTCCCTCCAGCCGCCAGAATGCGCTCGTGCTTTGCCGGTTGGATCGATTCTCCGATGAGACGATAAACGGAAGGTGAACCATGAGCCGGGACTTCATGCGCTCGCGCGTATCAAGAGGCCCTCTGGGCGATATCCTGGAAAAAGTGGAGGCGGGGCTGCGCCTCACTTTCGATGAGGGCGTGCGCCTGTATGAGGCCGAGGACATCAACGCCGTCGGCTACCTGGCGAACGTCGTGCGCGAGCGCCTGCACGGGAACCGCACCTATTACAACGTGAACAGCCACATCAACTATTCGAACATCTGCGTGCTGTGGAAGGCGTGCAAGTTCTGCGCGTTCGGCAAGAAGGAAGGCCAGCAGGACGCCTATGCGTATTCGCTGGAGGAAATCTTCAAGATGGCGGAGACGCTGGGCCGGGGCCGCACCGAGTTCCACATGGTGGGCGGCCTGCATCCCGATCTCCCCTTCGACTACTACCTCGAGATGATCCAGGGCATCAAGGAGATGCACCCCCAGTTGCATCTCAAGGTCTTCACGGCGACGGAGATCCGCTTTCTCGCCGATCACATCGCGAAGATGAGCGTGGAGGAGACGCTGGATCACCTCGTGCGCTCGGGCCTCGGTTCGCTCACGGGCGGCGGGGCGGAGATTTTCGCCGAACCCACGCGCTCCAAAATCTGCAAGGGCAAGCACTCGGGCGAGGACTGGCTCGAAATCCACCGCATCGCCCACGACAAGGGCATCCGCAGCACCTGCACCATGCTCTACGGCCACGTGGAATCGAACGAGGACCGCGTGGACCACATGCTCAAGCTCCGGGACCTGCAGGACGAGACGGGCGGCTTCACCACCTTCATCCCGCTCGCGTTCCATCCCGAGAACACGCAGATGGACGACATCCCCTCCACGGGCGGGATGCTCGACATCAGGAACTACGCCGTCGGGCGGCTTCTGCTCGACAACATTCCCCACATCAAGGCCTACTGGATCATGGTGGGCCAGCCTATCGCGCAGATCTCGCAGCGCTTCGGGGTGGACGATCTGGACGGCACCGTCGTTCAGGAGAAGATCTACCACATGGCGGGCGCGAAGACGCCGCACGAGCTCACCGTGAACGACATCCGCCGCCTCATCCGTGAGGCGGGGCGCGAACCCGTCGAGCGCGACACGCTCTACCGGGAAGTCACGCGCCAGGGAGATCAATGGGCAGTCCACGCCTGAGCACCACCATGAAGCTCGGCACCGTTCCCTTCCTGAACGCCAGGCCCCTCACGGTAGCGCTGGAGGGCAACCCGGCGGTCGAACTCGTCGTCGAACCCCCCTCGAAGCTGGCGGATATGCTGGCGAGCGGTGAACTGGACGGCGCGCTCGTCTCCTCGTTCGCCCTTTTCGGGATGCGCGGCGCGCGCTTCGCGCCCGGCGTGGGCATCGCGAGCAAGGGCCCGGTGGAGAGCATCCGCCTCTATTGCCGGAAGCCTGCGGATTCGGTGCGCCGCGTGGGGCTGGACAGCTGGTCGCTCGCCGCGACGAACATGGCGCGCGTCTACCTGAAGCGCCGCTGGGGGGCGGAGCCCGAGTTCGTGGCCATCGACCCTTTGAAACCGCCCCGAGAGGATGAGTCGCTCGACGCCTTCTTGCTCATCGGCGACAACGCGCTGCGCGAACCGCCGGGCGATCACTACGTGCTCGACCTGGGGGAGGAGTGGCAGAATTTCATCGGGCTTCCATTCGTCTACGCGCTCTGGGTGTTCCGCCAGGGGGCCGGAGACGCCGGCGCCGCCGCGCTTCTGCAGGACGCGAAGAAAGAGGGCGTGGGACGGATAGAGGAGATCGTGAACGGCGCGCTTCCGCCCGGCGTCGACAGGAACACGGCGTGGTGCTATCTCACCGAGTGCATCCGCTACGACGTAGGCGATGAGGAACTGGAAGGCCTGAAGCGGTTCTACGAGCTTCTCGTCGAGGACGGCCTCGCGCCCGAAGGCTGGGAACCCCGGTTCGTCGATGAAGAGCCGGCCCGCGTGGAGGTGGTGGAAGCTGCAGCCTCGAAGGAGGACGACATGAACGATGACCTTTGCTTCACGAGCATTCACGACCTGGCGACGATGATCCGCAAAAAGGAAATCTCCCCCGTCGAGGTGGCGGAAGCCCACCTGCGCCGCATCGAGGCGCTGAATCCCAAACTGTTCGCCTACCAGACGGTGACGGCGGAGCTGGCGATTGAGGGGGCGAAGGCCGCCGAGGCCGAGATCATGGGTGGCCGGTGGCGCGGCCCCATGCACGGCGTTCCCTACGGGGCCAAGGACATCGTCGAGACGGCGGGCGTGCTCACCACCCACGGCTCTTCCTTCCACCGGGACAACGTGCCGCGCGAGGACGCGGAGATCATCAGGCGCTTGAAGGCTGCGGGCGCGGTGATGCTCGGCAAGACGGCCACGCACGAGTTCGCCGCCGCGGCGGTGAGTATCAACCCCCACTACGGCACGGTTCGGAACCCCTGGGATACCGAGCGCATCGTCGGCGGCTCGAGCGGCGGCTCGGGCGCCGCCTGCGCGGCGGGGCTTGCGCCCGCGGCCATCGGCACGGACACGGGCGGCTCCATCCGAAACCCCGCCTCCCTGTGCGGGGGCGTGGGCTTCAAGGCGACCCACGGCCGGGTGAGCCTGCGTGGCATCTGCCCCAACGCCTTGAGCTTGGATCACGCGGGTCCCATGACGCGCACGGCGCGCGACGCAGGGATAATGCTTCAGGCGGTGGCGGGCTATGACGCGAAGGATGCGAAATCCCAGGACGTACCCGTACCCGATTACACCGCGGGGATAGAGGACGGCGTGCGCGGGAGCCGGATTCTCGTGTGTCCTGATTTTCACGGACATGCCGAGGTGGATTCTGAGATCACGGCGGCGTTCAATACGGCGGTGGAGGTGTTCCGCGCCCTGGGCGCCGACGTGGAGGAAGTATCCTTCGCGCACCACCAGAGGCTCATGGATTTTTTCCCGCTCATCTCGGGGCCTGAGTTCAGCGAGTTCCACAGGCCGTTTTTCGAGCAGAACCCGGCGGGCTACGGCGAGGACGTGCGCGAGCGCCTGGAGTGGTCGTTTAAGATCGCGCCGGATGATTACGTGCGCGCGCTGAGAGAGCGCGTACTCGCACAGCGCGAGGTCGCCGCTTTCTTCGAGGGCGCCGACGCGCTCATCCAGCCCGCCATGCCCTGCGTCGCCCCGCCGATCGCGACGCTCACCGCGCGGATGAACGGGCGCGGCGTAACTTATAAGAACATCCACAGGCCGTTCCTTGCGCCGCACAACGCCACGGGCTTCCCGGCGCTCGTCACCCCGATGGGCCGGAACGCGGAGGGCATGCCCATGTCGCTCCAGATAGCGGGCGGCCCCTGGCGCGAGACGGACGTGCTGCGCGTGGCCCACGCCTATGAAGAAGCGACGCCCGAACTCAGGAACGAGCGGCCGCCCGTGGGGGGTTGTTGAAAAAAGTTCTCTCTGCCTCATCCTGAGTAGCGGCGAAGCCGCGTATCGAAGGTCAATCGCGACCAATGCGGGAGCGATTGCTGACCAAAAAGGAGAGTGCTCCCCTCGACAGACTCAGGCAAGCTCTTCGATACAAACGCTCCTTTCTCAGTCGCGTTTGACCTCAGGCGGCTACTCAGGGTGAGGGAAGAAGCGTTGCAGTTTGCGAGGGTCGCATGCGAAGGTTTTTCAACAGGCCCCTCGGGGTGTGAAACTTGCAATCGTCTAAAGAACGATACAGACGGCCAAAGAGCCAGAGTTGGGAAAATTAAGGAGAAAAGTCTTGCCGAAAGCGCGCGTGAACGGAATCGACATCCACTACATCGAACGAGGCGAAGGGACGCCGCTTCTTGCGGTGCACGGGTTCCAGAACTCGCATTTCTCCTTCACGCCCCTCATCGACTGGCTTGGCGCGCGCTTTCGCGTCTACGCGCTCGACTTGCGCGGCCACGGCGATTCGGACAAGCCGCGCGGCCCCTACACCATCCAGACCTTCGCGGATGACGTCGTGGGCTTTCTGGATGCGCTCGGTATCGAGCGGGCGGACTATCTCGGACACAGCATGGGCGGGCGCACGGGCACCATGGTGGGCATCCGGCATTCCGGGCGCCTGGGCCGCCTCATGCTCTCCGCCTCGTCCGCCGGCCCGCCTTCTGGCGCGTACCGGGAGATGTTCGAGACGCACCTGAAGGTGGCCGAAACCGAAGGGATGGAGGCGCTGCACGAATTCAAGCTGCGCCGGGACGAAGTTCCAGAAGGCCTGCGCGAGGGCCCCCTGGCCGAGGAGTACAGGGAGAATTTCCTCAAGAACACGCCGCAGACGTTCGCCGATACCGCGCACGCGCTGTTCACGATGCCGGTTTTACGGGACGAGCTTCACAAGATTTCCGTCCCCACCTGGGTGTGCCACGGGGAGAACGACGCGGGGCCCATTGATTTCAGCGAGGTGTATGCGGAGCACGTGCCGGACTGCGCCACTACCATTATCCCCGATGCGGGCCACAGTTCCTTCTGGGATCAGCCCGAAGCCTTCATCGCGCAGATGGAGAAATTCCTGGAGAAAAACCCCCTCTGAGCCGCCTGCCTGGAGACTGGTTTCATGACCACGGATGCGCCTGCCGCCGCCTCTAAAATCGAGCACTGGCGCAGACGCATGAGCCTTGGCACCGGCTGCGTCCTTTTCCTCTTTCTCATCACCCATCTTGCAAATCACACGCTGGGTCTGGCTTCGCTCGCCGCGATGGACGCGGGCAGATTCTGGTTCCTGGGGTTCTGGCGAAGCGTTCCGGGCTCGGCTCTCTTCTATGGCTCGCTCATCCTGCATACGGCGCTTGCGATGTACGGCATCTACAACCGCCGGAGCCTCAGGATGCCGCTCTGGGAGGCGTTCCAGATCGTCCTGGGCCTTTCCATCCCCTTGTTCATGATCCCGCACGTCGTGGGAACGCGCCTGGCCCATGAGTGGTTCGGCACTTTCGATACCTACCAGCGCCTGATGTACCTCTACTGGGAGCGCTCGCCGGACGTGGGCCTCAAACAGGCGATTTTTCTGCTCATCGCCTGGACGCACGCCTGCGTGGGCCTCCACTACTGGCTGCGGCTCAAGCCCTGGTACTCGAAGTGGTTCCCGGCGTGTCTGTCCGTCATGGTGCTCGTGGCGGCCCTCTCGCTGGCGGGCTTCAGCCAGGGCGGGCGCGAGGCGGCGAGGCTCTCGGCGGATGCGGAGTGGCGGCGCGATATGCTGCGCCGCACCGGAATGCCGGACCGCGCGCAGAGGGGAGAGCTCCACCTCGCGCGCGACGCGCTCTGGTGGGGTTACCTGGGCCTGGTCGCGCTGGTGCTTCTCGGGCGGGGAGCGCGCTGTGCGCGGGAGCGGATGCGGAAGACGTTCCGCGTCGCCTATGCGGGCGGGCGCGAGGCCGTGGCGCCGGTGGGCTCCACCGTGCTGGAGGCGAGCCGCGCCGCGGGCGTACCGCACGCTTCGGTATGCGGCGGACGCGGGCGGTGCTCCACCTGCAGGGTGAAGCTGCTGGGCGGAGCGGACGCCCTGCCGCCCGCGCAACTCGAGGAGCAGCGCGTTCTGGAGCGCATCAAGGCCGCGCCCGACGTTCGCCTGGCGTGCCAGTTGCGGCCGGGGGAGGACCTCTCGGTCCTGCTCATGCTGCCCGCAGGCGCGGATGCGGCGCAGGGATTTGCGCAACGCGGCTACGCTTCGGGCCAGGAACGCGGCGTGGCCGTCCTGTTCGCGGACTTGAGGGGCTTCACCCGCATCGCCGAGAAGAAACTTCCCTACGACGTCGTGTTCTTCCTCAACTGCTACTTCGACGTGATGGGCGAGGCGATCACCAGGGAGGGGGGACTCATCAACCAGTTCGTGGGAGACGGCGTCATGGCGCTCTTCGGCGTGGAAGAAGGCCCCGAGGAGGGCTGCAGGCAGGCCCTGGCTGCGGCCTGCGCCATCGTGGACGCGCTCGACGGGATGAGTGAGACGCTCTCGGATGAACTGGATGAACCCCTCCGCGTCGGGGTCGGAATACACACCGGCCCCACGGTGGTGGGCGAGATGGGCCGGGGCGTGGCGAAGTATCTCACGGCGGTGGGCGATACGGTGAACACGGCCAGCCGCCTTCAGGACCTGACAAAGGAATATGGTTGCAGGCTCGTCATCTCCTCTCAGGTGGCGGAGCGAGCGGGTGCTGACGTCTCCGCCTTTCCCGCGCACCAGATCGAGGTGAGAAACCGCGCAGCGCCGCTCACCATCCGCGCCATCGAGAATCCCCGCGATGTCGTTCTCGGGCGGGGGAACGACTCGCACCGCCGGTTTCATCTGTTGACCTGATCGCGCCTCTCGCGCATTATTCCCAGGGCTTGAACGAACCTTGAGGATACCCATGACAACGGCGACGACGGCGTTCTACGAGGCGATTGAAAAGGCGGCGGCGGGCGAACGCCTCTCCTATGAGGAGGGACTCGCCCTGCTCGAAGGCGACGACCTGGTCGCACTCGGCGCCGCGGCGGACGACGTGCGCGCGCGGCTGCACCCGGAAGGCTACGCCACCTATTGCGTGGACAGGAACATCAACTACACGAACGTGTGCGACGTATACTGCACGTTCTGCGCGTTCTACCGCCCGCCGGGCGATCACCCCGAAGCCTATATCAGGACGCGCGGGGAGATAAGACAAAAGCTCGACGAGCTCTACGCCGTCGGCGGCAGGCAGATCCTGCTCCAGGGAGGGCACCATCCGGACCTCCGGATCGAATGGTACGAGGAGCTTTTCTCCTGGATGAAGGGGGAATTCCCGGATCTCCATCTCCATGCCTTGAGCCCGCCGGAGATCCACCACATCGCGAGGCTGGAAGACATGCCCTATGAGGTGGTGCTCACGCGCCTGCGCGCGGCGGGCCTCGATTCCGTACCGGGCGGCGGCGGCGAGATTCTGGTCGACCGCGTGCGCGAGAAGATATCCAGGCTGAAAGTCGACACGGAGGGCTGGCTCGAGGTCATGCGCGTCGCCCACAACCTGGGGATCCGCTCCACCGCCACGATGATGTTCGGCCACGTGGAAACGGATGCCGAACGGGTCGAGCACTTACACCGCCTGCGCGGGCTTCAGGACGAGACGGGCGGCTTCACGGCCTACATCTGCTGGACGTTCCAGAACGACGGCGCAGCGACGCTCAAGGCCCAGACGGTGGGCAGCGCAGAGTATCTCAGGATGCTGGCCATCAGCCGCCTGTATCTGGACAACTTCGCGAACTTCCAGTCCTCCTGGGTGACGCAGGGCATGAAGATAGGCGAGATTTCGCTGCACTACGGCTGCAACGACATGGGCTCCACCATGCTGGAGGAAAACGTGGTGAGCGCGGCGGGCACCACCTACGCCCTGAACGAGGACGACCTCCACCGCATGGCGCGAAACGCCGGACTGACGCCCAGGCGGCGCAATTTCTTCTACGAATTGATCTAGCAACGCTCTCCCGTGACGACGGAATCGCCCCGGACGCAGAAGATGGAGCTTTGGCTGGCGGACCTCCTCTGCCCGGTGGATGGGCCGCCCATCCGGCGCGGCGCGATCCTCACCGCCTCGGGCCGCGTTCTGGCGGTCGGGGAGGAGGCCTTCGTCCGTCCCGCGGAACCCGTGGCCGAGGAGCGCGATTTCGGCCGCGCGGTCCTGATTCCCGGTCTCGTCAACGCGCATACGCATCTGGAACTCTCGGGCCTCAAGCGCAAGCCCGGCCTGATGATGGAGGAGTGGATCGTCTCGCTCGTGCGCGAGATGAGGGGATGGCCCGCGCATCTGTTTCTGGCCTCGGCCCAAATCGGCGCCGCGGCGAGCCTGGCGGCGGGCGTCACCTGCGTAGGCGACGTCTCGACCTCGGGCGAGAGCGCCACGGCGATGGCGGGTGCGGGGATGCGCGGGGTGGTGTTCCACGAGGTGCTGGGGCTGGATCCTGCGCGGGCCGATGAGATTCTGGCGGAAAAGATGAAGGCCTGCGACCTTTTCCCGGAATACGAAGGACCCATCCCGGGCGCCGTCCGGCACGGCCTGAGCCCCCATGCGCCCTATAGCGCCTCGCTCGCCCTCTACCGCGCCGCCCGCGAGGAGGCGAGAACGAGAGGCTGGCCCGTGGCGACGCACCTGGGCGAAAGCATGGATGAAATCGAATTCCTGCAAGACGGCGGCGGCGCGCTGGCGAGAGTGCACCGGGAACTGAACGGCGCGCTGGACGGCTTCAAGCCCTCGGGGCTTCGCCCCGTCGCCCATCTCGATCTGGCGGATGCGCTGGGCGGCCTCACACTCGCCGTTCACGCGAACCAGACCAACGCGGAAGACTGGACGCTCTTGAGGAAGAACGGGGTGCGCGTTTGTCTCTGCCCGCGCTCGGCGCGTTTTTTCGGCCACCCCTTCGCCGATGCGGCGCGCATGCGCGAGGCGGGGCTGGACCTGTGCCTGGGAACCGACAGCCTGGCGAGCAGCCCCTCGCTCTCGCTTCTGGATGAGGCCCGCGTCCTTCGCGAGACGGATGCGGAGATCACGGACGCCGAACTGCTCGTGATGTGCACGCGCGCAGGCGCCGAGGCGCTCGGCTTCGAGGACGTTGGCGTCCTCAAGCCCGGCGGCGCGGCTGATTTCTGCGTCGTCTGTCCGCCGCGCGGCGCGGGCGATTTGCATCTGGGCGACGTGTTCGATGAGGGCGCGTTCGTCGTCTGCACCGTCACGAACGGGGAGGTCCGCTACGAGGCGCCGCGCGCTTGAGGCTGCTGAAAAGCCTTCACCGAGGAGAACACCGAAACCACTCCCCCCTTGAGGGGTCGGGCATCCCGAGG
>CAYTSP010000035.1:0-3685 GCA_964440505.1 uncultured Nitrospinaceae bacterium | reverse complement strand
GTCCCTACGGTCGGCGGCGGTTCCTCCCGCCTCGGTCGAAACCGACTTCTCGGGAGCCACGACGAATTTGGTTTTCGTTCGTCATTCCGGCGCATGCCGGAATCCAGGGACTTTGTTTTTGAATTTGTCTTTTCGCTTTATCGTTTTTCTCGGTCGTCCTGCGATTCGGTATCCCCGTTTGCTCTGGATTCCGGCATGCGCCGGAATGACGGTGAATATTCTTCATTTTGGGGGATCAACAACCCCTTCTGTGAACTTTCTCAACAACCCCCTTACATGGAGTCCTTATGCCATACATGGGAAACATCGAAGACGTCAAATGGGTGTACGACCAGGGAGAGGCGATGCGGAAAGGCTCGCCCATCCTCATCGACACGCCGAATCTGGAAGTTCGGGCCATCGTCCTTCAGCCGGGCGCCTACCCGCCCTATCACGCGCACCACGGGGAGATGGACGAGGGATACCTCATCTATAACGGGCGCGGATTGATTCACAACGACGGCGCGACGTTCGAAGTCGGCAAGGGCGACGTGCTCCTGAACCCGCGCGGGGCGATGCACCACATGAAGAACACGGGCGAGGACGAACTGATAGAGTTCAACTTCCGGGGCGGTAAAATGCCTTCGGGCTTCCTGCTGCCGCCGGGCGACCCGCCGCCCAATCCCGATCCCGAATCGGTGGAAAACCCCCTGGCGCCTCCCGTCCCCTACATCAAGGGCGACGTCGCCGGGCTGACGGGGCCGTTCAACGCGGAATCCGTGAAGGAAAAGGGCCTCGCGCGCGCCATCTCCACCGAGTACCTCGAATGCCAGATCGTCTCTTTCCCGCCGGGCGGGAGGCCGCACGTCCACAGGCATCTGAACACGATGGACGAGGCGACGCTCGTGCTGGAAGGACGCATGAACTTCATCATCGAAGACGAAACCATCGAAGCGTCAGTCGGCGATCTGGTGCACACCCCCGGCGGGGCGTGGCACACGGTGCACAACGCGAGCGACGCGCCCGCCGTGCTCTTCAACTTCAGAGGCGGCGCGCTGCCGTCTCGAACCGAATGGCGGGATGCGTAGGGGTTCGTTTCCGGCCGGGTGGGGACAACGCCTCCCGTGATTGCGGACGGTTATCGTTCGGCTATAATGGTATGAACCAAGACCGTCTGGGGACCCAACTCAAAGGAGAATAAAGATGACGACCTTTGAGCAATGGAGTCTCCTCGCCGCATATCTGAACCTCATCGCCGCCTTCGGCGGCCTGGGCCTCATCTACCACGGCATCCGCGTGATGGCCAATGGCGCGGAGATGCGCGCGGCGGATTCAGAGCGCAAGCACAACGAAGCCATGGCCGAATCCGAGCGAAGGCACAACGAATTCATGAGCGACTCCGAGCGCAAGCATAACGAGTCGATGGCTTCCCTGCGCGAACTCATCAACGAAAACGCCGAGAGTCGCTCATCCTTGCGTGAACTCATCAAAGAGCTGGCCGAGAGCCGCGCCTCTTTCCGTGAATTCATCGAGGGGCAGGCGGAAAGCCGCATAGCCTTGCGAGAACTCATCGAGCGGACCAGGTAATCAACCGGGTGGCCGGGACAGGTCGCGACCTGTCCTCATGGGTGGCTTTGTTCGTCATTCCGGCGAAAGCCGGAATCCATTTGCGGATGCGGTTGAATGAACGGCGGCGTTTCCTTCCCCGCCAATGCGCAGAATCCCTGACGAAAGGCAAAAAGGCGTAAAAACGGATTCCGGCATTCGCCGGAATGACGGCCCAGGTGCGAGGCCACCCGTAGGGGAGGACCCGCGTGTCCTCCCGATTCTACATGGGCGGACACATCGGTCCGCCCCTACAAACTTCAAGAAGGGAACCCGGTTTGGTAGGGACAGGTCGCGACCTTGGGCTGTTCACAAGAACAGCCCACTACGGAGGGAAACAACAACGGGGCAAAGTGTATTGTAGGGGCTGCATATATGCGGCCCGTGGTTTAACGGCGAAAAAACAGGGACGCATTGTATGTCGGACATATATGTCCGACATACAATGCCATCGCGTTTTTCGTAGCAGGACAGGCATGGGGGCCTGTCCCTACTGATTCCGGTCGGTTACATCTTCCGAAACACAAAATCGGGGATTTTCCAACAACCCCTCCCCGCTCGGGTTTTACCCCTCCCGAGAGCGCTGGATGCGCCGGAGTTCGCGCAGGGTGAGGTGCAGGTCCTCGTCCCGGAGCGTGGGGGATGCGATGCGCGCGCGCCGCACGTTCGCCGTGTCCACTTCCGTGACGAGCAACTGCTCGCTTGCGCGCTCCGCCCGGGCGAGCGGCTCCCCGCTGGGCGCCAGGATTTCCGAACCGCCCCAGAAGTTGATGCCGTCCTCATAGCCCACCCGGTTGCTGAAGACGACGTGCTGGTTGTAGGCCGCGGCGTAGGTTCTCGTGAGCGACTGCCAGACGCGCTGTATCGCGAGGCCGCCCTCGCCGTTCGCCTTGCTCACGCCGCGCGCGGGGCTCGCCGAGGGAACGATGAGCAAGTCCGCCCCGTCGAGCGAGGCGATGCCCGCCAGGCTCGGGTGCCAGGCGTCCTCGCAGATGAGGATGGCCGCGCGGCCGAACCGCGTGTCGAAGGCGCGCACCTTGTCTCCCTTGCCCACGTAGCGGTTCTCATCGAAGAGACCGTATGTCGGCAGGTACACCTTGCGGTGCACGTGGAGCAGTTCGCCGTTCTCGAAATAGGCGGCGGAATTGAAAAACCCGTGCCGGCCCGATTCCTCCACGAAGCCCACCACCAGGGAGAGGTTCTTGCTCAGGGCGGCGATTTCCTTTATCGCCGAGGTATTGCGCCGGATGGCCACCTCGGGAACCATGTCCTTCAGGAAATAACCGGTGAGCGAGAGTTCAGGGAAAACGAGGAGGTCGACGCCTTCCACCTCGGCCTTTTTTACCTCATTCGCCAGCAGTTCACGGTTCGCGTCGAGATTCCCAAGCCTGGGGCCTATCTGGGCGGCCGCCGTCAGAAATTTCATGTCGTCTTCCTGTCGAGATCGAATAAGGAATTCAAAACGTCCTGTGCGCCGCTGCGCTGAAACGCCGCGCGCTCATCTTTGTCTAGCACATTATCAGGGATATAAGAAAACCGGCGCGGGAAAACCGGCTCAGATGAAGAGCTTGGTCTCCGCCCCTTTGGTTTTCCGCATGAACTCAGGCAGGCTGATCACCTCGTCCACGACGTCCGCCACGTCCTCGGGCGCCAGGCCCAGGAGCTTGGGCTGCGCGGCGCAGGCGTAGACCCTGAGCTTGCCGAGCCTTCTGGCGGACTCGATGAGCTCTTCCGCCGAATGCGCCCCGCGCGCGACCTCTCCCGCCGGGAGTGCGGCGTCGAGGTCGTCGTCCACGAACCGCCTGAGCGCGCCGAAGAAGAGGATCACGTGCACCTCTTCCCCGTTCGCGGCGGCGCTCGCCGCGAGGGTGGCTATCTGGTGGATATGCTCGGGCTCGCCGCTGTGGGCGTAAATGACGAACTGGGACATGTGGGCCTTATTGATCACGCCGGGGAAACTGGGAAAGGCCGGCGCCAACGAAGTTAAGATTACCCCCCCTTTGAGGGGTCGGGCATCCCGAGGGGAATGCCCGATGGAAAAGGCCCCCTTTCAAGGGGTAGGAGGAACGCCCTTCTCGACTGGAAAGGCAACCCCCCCTAC
>CAYTSP010000034.1:0-3917 GCA_964440505.1 uncultured Nitrospinaceae bacterium | reverse complement strand
CTCTGCAATGGGGCCTGTCCCTACAAACCCTTTACTTGTAGGGCCCCATAAGGAGCTTTTCAACCCCCCCCCAAGGACACGGTTTCAGGACAGATTTGCCTGACCTTTTCCGACAAAAAGGCAGCGTCAAATCGTAATATTACTAAATATCGTAGTTTATTAGCTTCCTCCGAATCCCTCCCGCCGTGCAAATCACGTTATAAAGCCTTGTAAGTTTGATGGTTTGTGAGATTTTTATGTTTTGGCACGAATATTGCTTAAAATATAGACAAAGGAGTTTCCTGAGTACCGCAGTATGAGGGAAAGGAGGCGCGAGATGGAATTCATCAAGATGTACGCAGTGGCGGGGTTTCCGGTTCTGTTCGCATTCGCCGCGATTTGGTGGTTCATGACCTCCAGCATCATCCATCAGCCTCGGGCGAAAACAGCGAAGACGAATGACGCCAGGATAGCCCTGGTCGAAACGAAATTGCTGGACGCCATCAACCCCCAATCGGAATTGCGGAAAGCCGCCTAGAAACATGGCTCAGGAATTCGGGAAACGGAGAGAAACCATGTATGAGCGAATACTGATTCCCCTGGACGGTTCGCAAGAGGCGGAAGCCGCCGTGCATGAGGTGGTTCACCTTTCGGCGAACCCCGAAGTCGTTCATCTGCAACTGGTGGAAAACGGCGTCATGCAGTCGAGACAACTGGAAGGCTACACGACCTACGCCGATCAGATTCACGATGCGCGCAAGCGCTCGGGCGAAGCGTATCTGCAGCCCTTGCGTCGCAAGCTGGAAGCCTGGGGCCTGCATGTGGAGACTTCCGTGACGAACGGCGACCCGCTGGGCGAGGTAGTCGAGAGAGCGGAGAAGCTGGACGCCAACCTTGTTCTTTTGGGAGCCGGAGAGGGCGGATGGCTGAGGCGGCGCTTCGGGCTGGCGCACATCGCCCCGCGTCTCGCGAAGAAAGTGAAAGCCCACGTCCTGCTGGTTCAGGAAGGGACGAAACAGCAAGAGGCTCTCCAGAGAGCCGCATAGAAAATCCTGCCGTGGCCCAACCACTGGGCCGCGCCCCACATACCTCCCCCTCGGTGGCCCACGCCATCCGGCAAGGGGCCGCCGGGAGGGGAATCCTCACTTTACACCATCAGAGTCGTTCCGAAGCCAGCGCCCGGATGCTAGAATCTCGCCTCGTCCATGAATTGCGCGAGGAGTGAGGGGTGAGAATCGGAATCCTTTGTCGCGATGCGACCTTGCACGGCGTGCGGAGAATCTCCGAGTGCGCCAGGCGCAGAAAGCACCGGGTGCGCGTGCTGGACCCGTATCGCTTCCTGCTGAAGCTGGACGAGGGGGAGATATCGCTCGAATTCAGGGGGAAGCCCTTCATGGGGGCGGACGTATATCTTCCCCGTCTCGGGGCGAACATTTCCGAGCATTCCCTGGCCCTCATCCGTCACCTGGAAGCCTCCGGCGCGCTGGTCGTCAACAACTCGCGCGCGATAGAGACGGCGCGGGACAAGCTGCGAACGCTTCAACTTCTGGCGCGAGAGGGACTTCCGGTGCCGAAGACGGCGTTCGCGCCCGACCCGGCGTATCTGCGCGCGGCGCTTGAGAGCGTGGGCGGCGCACCCGTCGTCATGAAGCTGCCTCGCGGCACGCAGGGCAAGGGCGTCATGCGCGCCCACGATGCCGAAGAAGCGCAGGCCATTTCCGAGGTGATGTGGAACCTGCAGCGCGACGCCATCGTCCAGGAATACGTCGAGGAAGCCAGGAAGGGGGATTTGCGGATCATCGTCGTTGGCGGTGAGGTGGCGGCCGCCGTGAGAAGGCGCGCCTCGGGGGATGAGTTTCGCACGAACCTGCATCGCGGCGGCTCGGCCCGCAAAATCACCCCGACCAGGCGAGCCTCTGAACTCGCAATAAGCGCCGCGGGGCTCTGCGGGCTCGAGATCGCGGGCGTGGACCTGCTCGAGACGAAAAGAGGGCCATTGGTACTGGAGGTGAACGCCGCACCCGGTTTCGAGGGCGTGGAGCGCGCAGGCGGCCCGGAGGTGGCGCCCGTCATCCTCGACTACGTCGAGCGGCGCTGCGAGGAATGGAAGAAGAGAAAAACCTGAATCGTTTGCCGGTCGTTTCGCCCCGGCCTATAATCCACAGCCGGTCTGGAAGGATTGATGAGGGAGACTCGAATTGAGCGACATCGACGCCATATGCCTTGCGGCGAGAAGCGCCGCGCTTGCACTCGCGCCATTGAGCGATGAGGCGCGGAATCGCGCCCTGGCCGCCATGGCGGACGCGGTTGACGAAAACTCAGGAGCCATCCTCGAAGCGAACGCGGAAGACGCCGCCGCGGCGGAACCGCTCGTCGCGAGCGGGGAGATGTCCGAGCCTTTGCTCAGGCGTCTGGAATTGAGCGGGCGCAAGATCGCGCAGATGGCGGACGGCGTGCGCGCGGTGGCCGCCCTGCCCGATCCCCTGGGCGTGGCGCGCCTGGCGACGCTGCTCGATGAAGAGTTGACGCTCAGGCGGGTCACCTGCCCCTTGGGCGTGGTCGCCGCCGTGTTCGAATCCCGGCCCGACGCGCTGGTGCAGATCGCCTCTCTTTGCGTCAAATCCGGCAACGCCGCCATCCTGAAAGGGGGGCGCGAGGCTGCGCACACGAACCGCCTGATGACCAGGCTTTTAAGAGACGCGGCGGCATCGACGGGCGAGGTTCCCGCCGACGCGCTGCAGCTCGTCGAGGCGCGCGAGGACGTGCAGGCGCTCCTCTCGCGCGACGACGCGGTCGACCTGCTCATCCCGCGCGGGAGCAACGAGTTCGTCCGCTACATCAAGGAGCACTCGAACATCCCGGTGCTCGGCCACGCGGACGGCATCTGCCATCTATACGTGGACGAGGCGGCGGAGACGGAGATGGCCGTGCGCCTCGCGTTCGACGCCAAGACGCAATACCCCGCCGTCTGCAACGCCATCGAGACGCTCCTGGTGCACGAGAAAAAAGCGGGCGAGTTCCTCCCCCTGGCCGCCGAGGCGCTGGCGGAAAAAGGAGTCGCCATCCGGGGATGCGACGCCACGCGGGCGATTCTCAAGAATGCCGGCGCGGCAACCGAGGAAGACTGGGCGACGGAGTATCTGGACTTGATCCTCTCCGTCCGGGTGGTGGAATCACTCGCCCAAGCCGTCGATCACATCAACCGCTACGGCTCGCGGCACACCGACGCCATCGTCACGGCGGATGAGGCGGCGGCGCGGACGTTTCTTTCGAGAGTCGACGCCGCCAGCGTCATGTGGAACGCGTCCACGCGCCTGGCGGACGGCTTCCGCTACGGCTTCGGCGCCGAGGTGGGGATCGCCACGGACAAGATTCATGCGCGCGGCCCCGTGGGTCTCGAAGGCCTGGTGACCTACAAGTACCAGCTCGAGGGAAACGGCCACCTGGTCTCGGATTACGAGGGGGCCGATGCGCGGGCGTTTCTCCACAGGCCGATTCCCCTGAACGAATAGAGCGTAGGGACATCCTGAGCTTGGACAAGTGGGTCGTCGCCTCGTTTCTGGTTTTTGGCGGCGCGCTCGTCGCCTTGTTGTTCATCTTCCAGAACCCCCGGCAAGAAGAAGCGCTCCTCACCACGGGAGACGGCGCGGCGGTCTACAGTCAGGCCTGCGCTGTCTGTCATGGCGCGCGGGGCGAGGGAAAAGGCGGACTCGGAAACCCCCTCCGCGGCCGCGCGCTTCCTCCCGCCTATATCAAAGAGGTCGTCCGTCGTGGCCGAAACAAGATGCCCGCCCTGCCCCACATCCAGGGGGAGGCGTTAGAGAACGTGGCGAGGTACGTGAATCGTCTGCCCTGAGTTCGATGGCCGGGTGTGATCCCGCGTATTTGGTGATGCGGCGCCTTCGGGGTCGTTGAAAAAGGCCTGAGAGGGTAAAGGA
>CAYTSP010000033.1:0-3900 GCA_964440505.1 uncultured Nitrospinaceae bacterium | reverse complement strand
GAGAGGCACCCATGACAGCGACTCTCGAGCGCTTCTTCGGACTGGCGCAGCGCGGCACCGACGTACGGACGGAGGTGACGGCGGGCGCGACGACGTTCCTGACGATGGCCTACATCGCCTTCGTCAACCCGCAGATCCTCTCCAGCGCCGGCATGCCGTTCGACGCGGTGTTCGTCGCCACCTGCCTCTCGGCGGCATTCGCTACGCTGGTGATGGGACTTTACGCCAACTACCCGATCGCGCTGGCGCCGGGCATGGGGCTGAACGCCTTCTTCGCCTTCAGCGTCGTGCTCGGCCTCGGCCACAAGTGGGAGGTCGCGCTGGGCGCCGTCTTCGTTTCCGGGTTGTTGTTCCTGGCGATCAGCATACTGCCGGTGCGGCGCTGGATCGTCGAGGCGATACCGCAGGGGCTGAAGCTGGCCATCGCGGCCGGGATCGGGCTGTTCCTGGGCATCATCGCGCTCAAGAACGCCGGCATCATCCAGGGCAGCAAGGCGACGCTGGTCACCGTAGGCCACCTGACGACGCCCGGGCCGCTGCTGTGCCTTATCGGCTTCTGCCTGATCGCGGCGCTCGCCGCGCGCAGGGTGCCGGGCGCCGCGCTCATCGGGATGCTGGCCGTCGCCGCCGCGGGCCTGATATTCGGCGTCTCCGAATGGAAGGGGATCGCCTCGCTGCCGCCCGACCCGACGCCGACGCTTCTGGCTCTGGACATCGCAGGCGCGCTCAAGGCGAGCATGCTCGCCGTCATTCTCACGTTCCTGCTCGTCGACCTGTTCGACACGACGGGCACGCTGATCGGCGTGGCGCACCAGGCGAACCTCCTGGACGACCAGGGACGGCTTCCGCGGATGCAGCGCGCGCTGCTCGCCGACTCGGCGGGAACGGTCGGCGGCGCCCTGCTCGGCACCTCGCCCGTCACGAGCTACATCGAGAGCGCCGCCGGAACCGGCGCGGGCGGACGCACGGGTCTGAGCGCGGTCGTCGTGGCCGTCCTGTTCCTCGCCTGCCTGTTCTTCGCCCCGCTCGCAGGCTCGATTCCGCCTTACGCGACGGCGGCGGCCATCCTCTACGTGGCGTGCCTGATGGCGCGCCCGCTCACGGACCTGGAGTGGAGCGACATCACCGAATCGGCCGCGGCGATCATGACCGTCATCGCCATCCCGCTGACGTTCTCCATCGCCGACGGCATCGGCCTGGGCGTCATCACCTACGCCCTGATCAAACTGATGGCGGGGCGCCTGGGCGAATGTACCCCAACCCTGATCGGGGTCGCGCTCCTGTTCGCCGTCAAGTTCGCGTGGCTGTGAGGCCGTTCGGCGCCTGCGGTTCCTTTCGACATGCAAGATGCCCGTAGGGGCGGTTCGCGAACCCGGGCCGTAAAGCGCGGCCCACTACAGGGTCGTTTCATCAACCGGCTCCACACGCAACGGCCCCGGGGGGGCGCGCATGGCGCGTCACCAGGAACCGGCGCCGCTCCTGCGCCTGAGGCGCACGGAGAGGTTGGCGGGCGCCATGGTGAAGGCGAGGCGCTCGCCCACCTCCTCGATTGGCGAGGCGGGCTCCGAATCGAAGTTCCTGCACAGCATGGCCGGCACGGCGCGCATCTCGAGCAGAGCGAGGTTGCGCCCTGGACACAGGCGCGGCCCGCCCCCGACGGGGAAGAAGGCCGCCTTCTCGTGCGGCGCGGCCCGGCGCTCTGGACCGAAGCGCGCGAAACGCCCCCGTCCGTCGCGGCGTGTCGCGTGGGCAGGAGTACGGGCGTTCCCCCCGGGATCCGGCAGCCTAGGACATTCTCGTCGGCGATGGGTTCCAAGGCGATGATCGGGGCGACGGGCTTGTGGCGCATGACCTCCCCGCAGAAGGCGTCGGGAAACTCAAGGCGCTCGATCTGCTCGATCGTCTTGATGGCCCGCGCCGGTGCGAGCGCCCCGCCCGCCTCCTCGCGGGCCCTTGCGAAATGCTCCGGGTATCTGGTGAAGTACTGGATCGTCCAGGCGAGCGTGTTCGCGGTCGTATCCTCGCCGGCGAGCAGAAGGGTAACGGTGTTGGCGAATATCTCGGAGTCCGAGAATCCGGGTTCTCCCTCTCCGGACGCCGCGAGGAGGGCTTCCAGGAAATTCCCGGGCGTTGCGCGCCTCGCGGGGTCCGCGTCCATGAGCTCCCTCGCGGTGCGGATCATCCCGCGGACCACGGGACCGAGCGGGCTCGCGCGCCTGAAACCGCCGGATGGCGCCGGGCTCCGAAACCGCCGCTTGCCGGCGCGGGCCCATGGCGATCCGGTATATGGGCCCTTAGCGCAGCGCCCATTTCTCGAGAGCCAGGTGGAGCCTCTCGAGGCGGATCTGGTGGAGGTTACCGAGAACGGGCAGGCCCGCCGGGCCCGGCAGGTCCCGGAACCGCCCGGGCGCGTTCATTGCTTCAGGCATCTTTGAGCTCTTCCGCCTGTTGCGGGCGATCTCGTGATTCCGCTCCGGACGGGGACGGCCCTTCCGCGTTTCGCCGGAGCTCCGCCCGGCTCCCGCTTCTTCGGGAAATCATGGCGCGCCGATGCGGACGTCGGCGGCCTGGTCCTTCTCGACCTCGGAACCGGCGAATCAAGGGAATTTCACCTCGGCCCCGTTCACCGCGTCCTTGAATTGTTTTCCCGCCTTGAACCGCACGACCCTGCGGGCACTGATGGGCGCTTCCCGGCCCGTCTTCGGGTTGCGCCCCACCCGGGCGTTCTTCTCCCTCACACTGAAGGAACCGAAGCGCCTCAATATGACGGACTCGCCCCTCGCAAGGGATTCCCTGACGGCGTCGATGATTGCATCGACGGCTTCTTCGGCCTTGACCTTGCTGAGTCCCGTATCGTCGAACACGAGGCTGATGATGTCGATCTTCGTCAAGGGACTTCTCCCGCGCATCTTCCGGGTGAAGGAACTGAGATGAATGATTCGTATAACCCGTTGAATGGAATGAAATTTACCACCGGTCCCGGGCACGGGCAACCACCCGGCTGCGCGCGCCTGCTGCGGCCCTGCAGGACATCTCCCGCGATGCTTGCGGCGAGTCGCTTGCGAGATGCGCCCCGCCGCTTCCCTTCATCGTTCGGGACCTGGATATACGGCGTAAAATACATGACTACGCGATAAAACCATGAATGCAAGAAAGATGATACGCAAAAGATAGAATCGTGTATGATGAAACATGAATCCGGCGGCTGTGTATAAGGACGTGCAAGATGACCGCGGGCCGGACCTGCGGAGAGGATATAGCCGCTTTCCTGGATTTCACCCTTCGTTTCTCTCGGCGGAAGGATCTCCTTTCGGGAAAACGGCGAGTCGCCCCTCCCGGAACGGGACCTTATCGGGGCCGGGAGGGGCGGCGTCCATTCCATCAGGCAACGGTCCCGCACCGACTGCCTCCGGGGTGTTTCTGGGAACAGTTTTCAGCTGGTACAGGAGAAACAAAATGAGAGAACTGGTATTGGCGGTATTGTTGTTTCTGACGACAGGATGTTCTTTCGGTGGAGGTGGAGGCGGTTCTGAGATGGAACCTCTCCCCATACCCACACTGACGGCTACGCCTCAACCATTCCAGACACAAACAACTTTTGTCGATGGTGTTTTGAGTATCGACGTTCGCTTGCAAAACGGAGAAACTGAAACACTGGATACCAGGCAGAACCGCGATTATTCGTGGGAGTTGTATTTGCCCCGGCCGGTACAACCGAACCACAGAAGTCGTGAATGGCTGTTGTCACAGAACCATTACGACAGGCGGATCATGGTTTACGCTCTCGCTTCATGGAACAACGACAACCCGGATGATTACCTGGCGGCGGGTTGGTGGTTGATTTATCCACCCGGTACGCCTTATCGGAAATTCGAGGATGCGACACGAGGCGTATTCATC
>CAYTSP010000032.1:0-7125 GCA_964440505.1 uncultured Nitrospinaceae bacterium | reverse complement strand
GGGGGGTAGGGGGGGTTGGTTTTCAGGGCGGTGGAATGACGATCAAAGGCGAAGAGACAAAACAAATGAAGTCTGCATATCCTCCTTACTCAGTCTGGGCCGACCCTCAAGGAAGGAGTGCATCTTGCTCTTTCATCGGTCGTGTCAAATCTTTCTTCATCGGGGTTATTCAACAGATACCATGCGCGCGGCATGAAACGTAACGCCTCAAAGTTCGCCCCCCCGTTCCGGTCGGCCTGGTATTGCCGGGGGCGCCATCTTCAGAGCATATGGGGATATTTTTTGAGGACGCGCCCGCGCATCCCCTGGCGGCGCGAGCGTTGGGATACGCCCGACGGCGATTTCCTGGACGTTGATTTCCTGGATGCTGATGAACCGGATGCTCCGACGCTGCTCGTCCTCCACGGGCTGGAGGGTTCTTCCGGTTCTCATTATGTGCGCGGCGCGGCGGCCAGGGCGCATTCGCTCGGCTGGCGGACGCTGGCCTTGAACTATCGCTCGTGCAGCGGCGAGCCGAACCGGAACCCCAAATTCTACCATTGCGGTGAGACGGGAGATCCGGGCTTCGTGGCGGGGCGGATTCTCGAGTGTTTCGGTGGGCCGCTCGTCCTCGCGGGTTTTTCTCTGGGGGGGAACGTCCTGCTCAAGTGGCTCGGGGAATGCGGGGAGGGGGTATCGCCTCGCATACGCGGGGCCGCCTGCATTTCACCGAGCCTGCGGCCCGCCGCGTGCGCGAAGGTTCTCGATTCCTTGCCGGGTTATTTTTACAGATGGCACCTGCTGAGCAGCGTGAAGGAAAAAGCGGAGCGTTTCTCGAAAATGCACCCCGGCCTCATCGACATCGAAGAGGTGCGCCGCACGCGGACCTTCCACCATTTCGATCGCCTCGTCATCGCGCCCCTGTATGGCTTCAGGGACGAGCTGGATTATTACGAAAAGGCGGACGCTTCGCCTTATCTGTCTGAAATTCAGGTGAAAACGCTCATCCTCGCAGCGGAGGACGACCCCATCGTTCCGCCCCATGTTTTTCCCCACGAACAGGTGGCGGAGTCCGAGTGGCTGAGCGGCAATTTGGTGAAAAATGGCGGTCATGTGGGCTTCGTGTCGGGCCGGAATCCCCGCGCGCCGGAATACTGGGCCGAGGAGCGAGCGCTCGGATTTCTCGACAATTGCCTGAAAGCGTGACGTAGCGACCCGATGCGGGAATTGGCGGTGGGTGTCAGCCCCGACTGAGAAAAGAGGGGCTGCCCGATGTAAAAGGACGCAATCGCTCCATCTTGGTCGCAGCCTTTGATCGTCATTCCGGCGAATGCCGGAATCCAGAACCGATGAGAAGGATCAATTACGGCGTTCCATTTCCTCATTCATTCGCCCGGAATGACGGCCAAAGAACTAAAAGCCAAGTCCCTGGATTCCGGCATGCGCCGGAATGACGGAAAAAACCACATCCCACCGCCCCTGCAAAAACGCGATTCTCGCGTAGGGACAGACCTCTGTGCCTGTCCGAGGTCTTTCCCCTCAAGGGGTTGTTGAAAAAGTCCTGATTTCGTGATTTGGCGTATATTACCTGCCGGGGAGAGAGAAGAATTACTCCCCCTCAAGGGGGGAGTGATTTCCATGCGACAATGCGTTGCGTAGGGGCGAACCTGTGTGACCACCTCGATCCGTAGTTGGCCGCGTTTCACCTGCGCCGGAATGTCGGCTTCGCGGCTCGGTTCGACGAATACGAGGGAGTGTAGGGGTCGCATACATGCGACCCGGCCTTATTTTCACCGCCCGACATGGGACGATGGGCTGTAGGGCGCTCCCGAGGAGGGAGCGCCACCTACAAAACCATCGCGTCCACCCGCGCCTTGTGAAGTAACGACAACTTATAAGTGTGAACTGCCTGACGGTGAACAATACAAGGTGTGCAGGAAATCCCTCATTGAAAAACCTGATGGGTAATGTCTGGTTCGCTAGGCGTTCCTGTCGTATTCCCTGGCCCGAAGTTTCTCGTGGCGCGCCAGCGCGCAAGAGATGAGCCGATCCAGCATTGCGGGATAGGAGACGCCCGCCGCCCGGATCATCCTGGGATACCCGCTCAACTGCGTGAAGCCGGGCAGGGTGTTCACCTCGTTGATGTAGGTCTCGCCCGTCCGCTCGCGGTAGAAGAAATCCACGCGGGCGAGTCCCGAACAGCCCAGCGCGCTGAACGCGCCCCGCGCGTAGAGGCGGGCGTGCTCGGCGAGTGATTCCTCCACCGGGGCGGGGATGATCAACTCGGCTCGCCCTTCCTCGTATTTCGCCTCGTAGTCGTACCAGCCCGAATGCGTCCTGATCTCCATCAAAGGGCTGGCGAGGAATTCTCCGGGCGAGGGCCCTTCGAGCACGGAACACTCGAGTTCGCGGCCCTGCGCGTGTTCCTCGATCAGGACTTTGCTGTCGAACCGGAAGGCGTCTGCGACGGCGTCGCCGAGTTCATCGGGCTTCTCCACCAGATGAACGCCGACGCTGCTGCCGGAAGACGATGGCTTCACGAAGAGGGGATAGCCGATCTTGGAGGCCGCCTCCTCCGAGACGGCATGTTTGTCCGTATCCCACGTTTCCGGGAAAAGCGTGAGCGCGGGCAGAACGGGCAGCCCCGCCGCGCGCAGCACCGCCTTGGCGACGGCCTTGTCCATCGTGACGGCGGAAGACGCGCACCCCGAACCCACGAACGGAACCTCCGCCAGCTCGAAGAGTCCCTGGAGTGTGCCGTCCTCCCCGAAGGTGCCGTGGATGATGGGAAAGTATACGTCGATCGCGAGATGTTCACCGCTTGCGGCGTATCTGAGCGGCGCTCCGTTCGGGGTGCCCGAGAAGAACACTTCTTCGCCGTCTTCTTCCGGCGCATCCGGGTCGGGGAGGGCGATCCACACGCCCGATTTCGTGATGAGTATGGGATGGACGTCGTATTTCCCGGCGTCGAGTTCGGCCATGATGGCCCGGCCCGAGTTGCAGCTCACCTCGTGCTCGGTCGATCTGCCGCCGAACACGACGCCGACGCTTGTTTTTGAAGATGCTGTCGCCATTTGCGGCGAATCCTTCCTCGGGGCGTGCGGCGTGTTTCAGGTGGGCGTGGGGCTTAACGTATCAGTTTCGAGAGGATTTTGAAATCCTCGGTGCCCGCCACGCGGAGCAGATCGAAGAGGACCTGCTCGGTCGTGGCGGGAATCGCGCCCGCGCGCTCGAGAGCGGAGAGTCCCGTCCGCCAGTTCAGTTTCGAGCGCGAACAGGTGGCGTCGGCCACGGCGTGGACGATGAAGCCGTTGTCCAGCAAATCGAGCGCCGTTTGGTAGCAGCACACGTGCGTCTCAGCGCCCGTGAGCAGTATCTTCGTCCTGCCGGTTTCGTGCAGGCGCGGGAGGAACGTCTCCTCCGCGCAGCAGCTGAACGCGATTTTCTCGATGGGAGCGAAGCCGGGCACCTTTTCCGCCACCGCTTCGACGGTGGGGCCGAGTCCTTTGGGATATTGCTCGGTGACGAGGACGGGAAAATCGAGGCGCGACGCCGCTTCCGCCAGCGTCAGGATGCGCCCGACGACTTGCGCGCGCACGTCCTCACTCATGGCGGACATGAGCCGCTCCTGCGCGTCGACGATGAGCAGGAGGCAGTCTTCGGGGCTGAGCCTGAACGAGGCGATGTCGGACATGCGTTCTCCGCCTTCTGTGAACGGGAAGCCAGGAAAAAGGCTATTACAGCGTAATTCCGCGGTCAAGGAATACGGCCCAAAGCCTTGATTCGCGCATGTGCGTGGGATAGCATCGCCGGGAAAATTTTCAGGCCATCATGGAAACCAACAAAAGGGGAACAACATGCCGGATAAGGCGAAAGTCGTCCTGACCGATTACGTCTGGGAGTCTTTGGACGTGGAGAACGAGATTCTGGGGGAACTGGCCGATATCGTCGCCATGCAGACGAAGACGCCCGCGGAATTTCTCGGAGAAGCCGCCGATTGCGAGGCCGTGCTGAACACCTACGCCGGCCCCATCACGCGAGAGGACATGGCGGGGATGCCGAATTGCAAGATCATCGCGCGCTACGGCATCGGCGTGGACACGATAGACCTGGACGCCGCCACCGAGGCGGGCATCATCGTCACGAACAATCCCACCTACTGCATCGAGGAGGTGGCCGAGCACACGATGGCGCTCCTGCTCGCATCGGCGAGGAAGGTGGCCTTCTACGATCGCCGGGTGCGCTCGGGCGAGTGGGCGGTGCCGCCGGGCAAGCCGATGTTCCGCCTCGTGGGCGCCACGCTGGGGCTCGTGGGCTTCGGGAACATCGCCCGCATGGTGGCCGTCCGCGCCGCCTCGTTCGGGATGCGGGTGCTGTTCAACGACCCCTTCGTGGAGCAGGGCCAGTTCGATGCGCCGGGCGAGAAGACGGAGGAGTTGGCCGACATGTACGCGCAGTCGGACTTCGTCTCCATCCACCCGCCGCTCATCCCCCAGACGCGCGGGATGATGAACGACGAGGCGTTCTCGCAAATGAAGAACACCGCCGTCATCGTCAACTGCTCGAGGGGCCCCATCATCGACACCGACGCCCTCGTGCGCGCGCTCGATGCGGGCGAAATCGCCGGCTGCGCGCTGGATACAACCGACCCCGAGCCCCTGCCAGATCCGCACCCCTTGAGGGGGCGTGAGAACGTCATCATCAACCCCCACGCGGCCTGGTACAGCGAGGAGTCCATGGTGGGTTTGCAACAAGGCGCGCCCAATGAGGTCAGGCGCGTGCTCTCCGGCGAATGGCCCGTGAACGTCGTGAACAGAGCGGTGAAGGAGAACAACAGGGCGGGGTTGTAGGTCAATCGCGACTGATGAAGGAGCGATTGACGCGGACGAGGAAAATATCGTTCCTGGAACCCTACCTCTGAGTCGGGTCCAAGCGGCATGCGCCGGAATGACGAGAGAGAGCCGCCAACCCCGTCGTCACTCGTTGGTGTTCCGCCCGTTTGAGTGCTCAACTACAGTACAGGCGCAGTAGCGTTTCCTTACGAAGCACCCCTTGCTTCGAGCGTTGGTATACCGCTGACGTCAACCGAACGTTCAGCGCGCGCCAGATCGTAGTTGCGCTGCAGGTTGATCCAGAAGCCCGAGCCGTTGCCGAAGAGCTTGCCGAAGCGAACCGCCATTTCGGCGGTGACCGGCTGCTTCTCGTTGATGATGTCGTAGAGCGTCTGCCTGGATATGCCGAGCGCCATGGCCACCGCCGACTTGCTCATGTCAAGAGCGGGCAGGATGTCCTCGCGCAGGAGTTCTCCCGGATGTATCGGGTCTATGGAATCGTGTCTCTCGCTCATCAGTGATAGTCCTCTATGTCTACGTCCGTTGCGCCGTCGTCGTCCCACCCGAAAGTCACGCGCATCTTGGCGCTCAGACGAATGGCGTAGCGCCCGGACCGTTCGCCCTTCAACGGATGAAAATACGAGCCGGGATAGTTCATCTGCTCCGGCCTCTCGGCGGCTTCGAGGGCTGAGAGAATGCGACGCAACTTTCGAATCCAATCGGCGTTCAGGCCCCTCGCCCGTCCTCTCGTCCAATAATCCCGAAGAGCCTTGTGCCGGATGCTCCTGATCATGGATGCAAACTAACCGGAAACAGCAGGTGTGTCAAGTAGTGCCTTACAAACGTGGAATGGCTACGGGGCGGCCGTCATGTAATTGCGAGAAACCCGTTTTCGCCCTTGACATGAGGTGCTTTCGTCCGTAATAAGAACCTTGGCAACAGCTTAAATCCCTATATGGTCTCGGCGTCCGGCGAGGTCATGCGCCGCCCGTGGCGAAACCAAGCGAATCGGTTTCATTATCCGTCGTTATGGGGGATAATGGGCTTGTGCGACGCTTGGCAGGAAGCAGGCTGTCGGATGCGCGAAGTCGAAAGGTGTTTCGAGCCGCTGAACAGGAGTGCAGAGTCATGGTGAACACTCGTTTGAAAGCACCTCCGGTGAAGCTGCCCGCCGATTACGAGTCGGAGGCGAAGGAGAAAAAGCCGTTCATCGACCGCAGGCGGTTCATGAACTACACGGGATGGCTCGGCGTCCTGGGCGCCATCAGCGTCTCGCTGCTGGGATTTCTGCGCTTCATGTTCCCGCGTGTTCTGTTCGAACCGCCCACCGAGTTCAAGGCGGGGTACCCGGGGGACTACGCCGTGGGCGTTGTGGATACCCGCTACGTGAACAGCGAGCGCGTATGGATCATCCGCGAGCAGAACGGGTTCTACGCCCTGAGCGCGATATGCACCCACCTGGGGTGCACGCCGAAGTACCTGGCCTCGGAGGACAAGTTCAAATGCCCGTGCCACGGGAGCGGATTCTGGAGGTCCGGCATCAACTTCGAGGGTCCGGCCCCGAGGCCGCTCGAGAGACTCAAGATCGGCCTGGCCGAGGATGGGCAGCTGATTATCGACAAGGGCAAGCTTTTTCTCCACGAGAAGGGGCAATGGAGCGACCCGGGTTCCTTCCTCTTTACGTGATAAAGGATTTCATGTTCGTTCGATGCGAGTACGTGGGGGTTTTTAGATGCCGAGTTTGAAAGAACGCTTGAACCTGGACCAGGTGAAACGCAGTGTGCTCGATTCCCAGGTGTGGAGGTCGATGTTCCGCCACGGGTATGAGGACACGCCGAGAAACCGCGTTCTCATGGTCGTGGACAACCTCTGGCTGCACCTGCACCCCACGAAAATCAGGCGGCACGCCATCCGCATCCGCTTCACGTGGTGCATGGGTGGGGTGACGTTCCTGCTGTTCCTCTACCTCGTCGTCACCGGCGTGGTATTGATGTTCTACTACCGGCCCGTGGGCGAGTACGCCTACGCCGACATCAAGTATCTCGAATTCGACGCCCCCTTCGGCATGTTCATGCGCAACATGCACCGCTGGGCGGCGCACGCGATGGTCATCGCCGTGTGGCTGCACATGCTGCGCGTCTTCATGACGGGCTCCTACAAGCCGCCGCGCGAGTTCAACTGGGTCATCGGGGTATTGCTGCTCACGCTCACCCTCCTGCTCAGCTTTACCGGCTATCTCCTCCCCTGGGATCAGCTCGCCATCTGGGCGGTGACGGTGGGAACCAACATGGCGCGGGCTACGCCCTTGTTGGGG
>CAYTSP010000031.1:0-7290 GCA_964440505.1 uncultured Nitrospinaceae bacterium | reverse complement strand
CCCTGCGCGCGCACGCTGATGTCCTTGACGGACGTGGAGCGCTCCACGTCCGTCAAGGACATCAGCGTGCGCGCGCAGGGCTACAACGCGCCGGGCGTGACGGTGGACGGCATGGACGTGGTGGCCGTCTACGAGGCGACGGCCGAGGCCGTGCGCCGGGCGCGCGAGGGCGGCGGCCCGAGCCTCATCGAGGCGAAGACCTACCGCTTCTTCGGCCATTCGCGCGGCGACCCCCAGTTCGGCCCCTATCGCACGAAGGAAGAGGTGGACGAGTGGAGAAAGCGCGATCCCCTCACCATCGCGGCGGATATGCTGAAACTCACGGAAGCGCAGAAAAAGGCGCATCTGAAAGCCGTGGACGATGAGTTGAACGGGGCCATCGACTTTGCGGAGGGAAGCCCCGAGGCCACGCTCGAATCCGCACTCGAGGACGTATACGCTTAAAAGTTCCCGTCCGCAGGCGCTGCGCGCTTGAGAGAAAACTTTGGAGAGAGGCGACATGCGAGAGATTACTTTTGTGGATGCGTTGACCGAAGCCCATCACGAGGAGATGGAGCGCGACGAGCGCGTGATCGTCATGGGCGAGGACGTGGAGCTTGCCTACGTCTTCGGCGTGACGAAGGGCCTCGCGGAGAAATTCGGACGCGACCGCGTACGCGACACGCCCATCAGCGAACTCGGCATCGTGGGCGCGGGCGTGGGCGCGGCCATGGCGGGCTACCGGCCCATCGTCGAGATCATGTTCATGGACTTCATCATGCTGGCGATGGACCCGCTCATCAACCAGGCGGCCAAGCTGCGCTACATGCTGGGCGGGCAGTTGAGCGTGCCCCTCGTCGTGCGCACCCCCGGCGGCGGGGGCGTGCAGTACGGCCCCACGCACAGCCAGTGCCTCGAAGCCTGGTTCATGCAGATACCGGGCATCAAGGTGGCGGCGCCGAGCGACCCCGCGGACGCCAAGGGCCTGATGTGCTCGGCGATAAGAGACGACAACCCCGTGCTCGTCGTGGAGCACAAGATGCTCTACAAGATGAAGGGCCCCGTTCCCGAGGGCGAGCACGTCACCCCCTTCGGGCAGGCGGCCGTGAAGCGGGAAGGAAGCGACATCACCCTCATCGGCGTGGGCTACCAGGTGCACAACTGCCTGGCGGCGGCGGATGAACTCGCGAAAGAGGGCATCAGCGCCGAAGTGGTCGACCCCAGGACGCTGGCGCCGCTCGATACCGGGGCGCTCGCCGAATCCGTCCGCAAGACGAACCGCTGCATCATCGTCGAGGAAGGGCACCTGAGGAGCGGCGTGGGTTCGGAGATATCCGCAGCCGTTCAGGAAGAGGCCTTCGATTATCTCGACGCCCCCATCGGCCGCGTGGCCGCTCTCGACGCGCCCATCCCCTTCGAGCCCCGCCTCGAGGACTTCGTGCTCCCCAACACGGCCAACGTCGTCGACGCCGCGAAGAAGGCGCTGGGGGTGACGGTGTAAAGCGGGAATAATACGCGAAGAGCGATTGATGTTTGTAGGAGCCTTGGCTGAACGGATCGCCTAAATGCTCGGGTAGGGTGTGCTTGTGCTTCAATGATCGAGCGGTACGTCGTAATCTTCCCGCCTAATACTCGAACACCATGGAACCGTCCACTTTTTCGGCCGGCGCCGCGACGGCGGAGGAGAAGTACTCCCCCGCCGTCGTCGCCCGAAGTACGGCTGCATCCCGACGCGCACACCATCCCGGACGGCCGGACGCTATTTCTCGTTCCACGCCTCCTCGTACTTCGCCCGGTGCTCTTCGGGCAGCGGGGAGGCGAAATACGATATCCCGATGAAGAGCACCGTGTTCACCAGCAGGCCGAAGAAACCCGGCGCCGGCGCGCTGCCCACGTTGATGGGCGGCGGTCCCGAGGCGAAGAAGGTGTAGTAGGTGCCGAGCGCCACCCCGACGACCCAGCCTATCTCGGCCCCCAGCTTCGAGGCCCGCTTCCAGTAGAGGCCGCCGATCAGCAGGGGCAGGAACTGCATGTGGAACATCACCACCAGCTTGACCAGCGCCCAGATGTAGGGCGGCCGGGCGAGGGCGATCCACACGGCCAGCAGCCCGAAGACCAGCATGGCCCACTTGCCGATCAGGACGGATTGCTCCTGGGAGACGTCTTTGTTGATGAAGCCGCGGACGATGTCCTTCGACAGGATGGCGTTCGCGCCCACGAGGCCGGAGTCCAGGGTGGACATGCCGCACGCCCAGACGACCACCACCAGCCAGGCCATCAGCCAGGGGGCCTGTTTCTGGATGGTCACGAGGATGGCCTGGTCCATGTTCAGGCCGGGGCCGGCGAAGACGCGGCTGATCAGCCCCAGGAAGAGGAAGATCACGACCATCACGAGCAGCATCGCCGCCGCCAGGATCACGTTGCGGCGGTACTCGTCCAGGCTACGGATGGTGTACATGCGCGTCATGCGGTCTCCCATCGTGAGGGGATGGGAGGCCATGAACACGAACCAGCCGAGGAACAGCCCGAAGGATATGGCGTCGGGCGTGAACAGGACGTGCGACTCGGGCAGCTTGTCGACCATCGTGGAATAGCCGCCCACGGCGTAGAAGAGGTACGCTAACGCCACCACGCCGAAAGACAGGGAGAGCACGCCCTGTAGGACGTCGGTATAGATGACCCCCCGCATCCCGCCGTAGATGGTGTAGCCCACGCCGATGACGAGCAGGAGGAGCACCCCCCATATGTAGGGGATGTTCGCGAACCGCTCGAGGACGGTGCCCATGGCGACGGCGTTCGAGGCGAAATAGGGAACCAGGAAGATGATGGTCCCGACGGCCCCGCAGATGCGCAGCAGCTCGCTCTGGTAGAAATCCCCGTAGAAATCCTGCGCGGTGACGTAGTTGAACTTCTTGCCCACCGGCCAGAGGCGCTTGCCGATGTACCAGAGCGGGAACGCCATGAACGCGTAGGCGAACCCGTAGCCCAGGAAGCCCACGCCCTTCAGGTAGAACCAGCCCACCGTGCCCAGGTAGATCCCGCCCGACATGAGCGTGGCCACGATGCTGAACGTGTTGGGAATGTAGCCGACGTTGCGGCCCGCCACGTAATAGTCTTCCTCCGTCGCCTTTTCAGAGTGATAGCGGTAGACGACCAGGATGGTGACGATCAGGTAGGCGATGACGCATCCGAAGATGAAGTACGGCGAGGACCAGTTCATGACGAGTCCTCCTCTCCGTACACCACCCGGTACAGCACCCAGAGCGCGTAGAGGGCGAGCAGCGGATACCACAGGATCGTGAAGTACTTGTTGTTGATGATGGGATTGACCGTTGTCGTCAGGGCGAGGACGAGAAAGACGATGAACAGCCAACCGTTCGTCGTTGGTGCGCCATCCTTGAGCATGATGATTCCCCCCCTTGGAGTGCGGCGCCCCCTGTGCCTCCTCGAACGGGGAAAAACCTCTCCCCTCCCGAACGCTTCGGGCGGTACGCGCTTTCATACCAGGGTGGAGATACAGAGGCCCCTCTTTTCGGCGAGAATACGCCAATGATCAATGATAGGATGAACCCCTGAACACGTCAAGATGACGATATATTGCCTGATGGCGAGCGTGCGGTTCCGGGGGAAGGCTGCGATACCCTCGCCCACCGGCCGCGTGGCCGCGGCGGGCGAACCGTCAATCCGCCTCATCCCGAGTAGGCGCCCCTCGGCGATACTCGGGACAGGCCCCAGCGCCGTATCGAGGGATGCGCGCGCGGCGAACCCTTCCTTATCCGGGGCTGTTGAAAAAGCCCTCGTCGGGGGGCATCGCCTTTAGTAGGAAGGCCGCTTTCGCGCGAACCCCCGACCACCCTCGACGTGTAAAAACCAACCCCCCCTACCCCCCTTAGCAGGGGGGCAAGATCAAAGCCCCCCGACGAGGGGTTGGTAGGGACAGGCCTCCGTGCCTGTCCGAAGCCACCGCGCCCCTCCTGACGAAGGACAACCACGGGGATGGGTTTATCCGATGCGGGCGGCCACAGAGGGCCGCCCCTACAGAACCATCGCGTTTCGCGTAGGGACAGGTCGCGACCTGTCCGAGGCCCGCGCGCCTGTCCCGTCCTCCGTGTACGCGGGAGCGCCTGGTTTTTCGATTCTACCTGCCGATTCCGATCCAGGCGGAGCCGTAGTCATTCCGGGGATTGCGGTATATGTTGTGCGCGTGGCCCGGCGCGCTTCCGCCGTCTTGCGGAGCGTACTCGAGCACGATCGAGGGGCCGGTCACACGGAAATACGCGGCGCCCTGGACGTCCTGCGGTCCCCACCAGCCGAAATACGTTTCGTCGATCTCCGCCCTCACGGTCGCCATCCTCAGTGCGTAGTCGTCCGCGTTGATGAAGCCCAGACGCGCGGCTATCACGCCCAGAAGGAGACCTTTCTGCGTATCCGTCAGGTCACCCCCTTTGATGCCTGCCGGTGCGGGGACGGTCCCGTACTTCCCCGGCCCGAGCTGGAGGTCGAGGGATTGTTCTCCGCGCACGGCGCGCTTTTTCTGATCGCTGTCTAGGCTGTCCAGGAAGGCCCGGGCCGCGGTGGTTTCTTCTTCGGTGATGAAAATTTCCCTGGCATCGTATCGCAGCCGGAGCGGGCTGCCGCCGGTAAGCATCGGCGAGAAAGAAACGTCAGGGCCGTAAACCGTGATGTTGATGGCGAGGTGGTGGCCCCCGAACTGGAACATCCATGGCAGATTCGTGGAAGGCTCTCCCAGAAACGCAACGGAATAGAATCCGGACCCGTATTTCATAAAACGGCTTGATCTCAGCGTATCTGCGGCCGCCAGCTGGTAGTCGATGTTCCGGACGCCTTTTTCGCTCATGAATTCGGCGAGCAGATCCTCCAGGTTTGCGCGCTGCGCTTCGGTGAGTTCCCCCAGCTTCAAGCCGCCACGGGGGAACATGCCCTCGGGAAAGTTCGACCAGTTCGACCGCTGGGCGTTGTCGGAAAACGCATAGGTTGCCGCTTTTCTCTGCGCATCGTTCAGCGAGGCCAGAAAGGCCGTTGCCGCTGCGGCGATGGCTGCGGTTTTCTCATCCCCCTCGCGCGCGCCGTAGGAGCCGCGCAGAGCGAGCTCTACCGGCGAGGTATTCGCCCCGAAAACAATCCGCGTGATGAGCCTGGGATTTTGAAACGAGAAAATACCGATGGCGAGGATGGTAACCGCGACCCCGAGGAAACATTTCAGGATACGTCTTTTCGGATTCCGGTTGGACAACATGACAATCCCCGTTTTCGAGGCCATCTGTTCGATGGGCAATCATGCGCGCGAATCCCATCCCGTGCATTGTCGAGAATTTCTCAAGGTTTATCCAGCGGCGCAGGGGTCCGGGGGCGCGCTGGCGACCCGGGCATCGTCCGGAAGAAGCGGACCCCCCTGTCGCCGCATTTGCTTCGTGCTCCATGACGCTCACCGGTCGAGCCGTTCATCATCGCAAGATATGCGTGCCCCCGGCATCAGGCAAAGCCGCGCCGGGCGGCGATTAGGGATGTATAGAAAAGCGGTGATTCCCCCTGCGTTCTCATGGGAGGGGAATATCGCATCTTTCAGGGCGGGTTTCCTGGTGTTTTCGTCAGTTACGAACCACACCGTCGTCATTCCGGCGCACGCCGGAATCCAGGGAATTTGCCCTTGGCCTTTTCTTTTTTGATGATATGTCCGCCTCGTCGAAGAAGAACGAAACGCCGTTACGCGCCCACTTCATCGGTTCTGGATTCCGGCTTTCGCCGGAAAGACGAGCAAAACCGAACCTCCTCGAAAGGACAGGTCACAACCTGTCCCTACCACCCCTTCCCCGGTTGTTTGCATTCGCCAAATCACGGAATCAGGCCTTTTTCAACAACTCCTCTTCGCCCGGGTTTCGCACCGCATCACGCGGAGCTCACACGCGCCGGCTGTTCCCCGGCGTCACGCTATTTGCCCGCCCGCGATTTTCCTTTGAACCCTCCACTTCGGCTGATACAATTTCATACATCGTCCCGCTAAGTTCGGCGTATTGCCGAGACAACCCGCGCCCATGTTGGCCGGCGCCGGATACCTGTGGATTTCAGGAGTCGAAACGTGAGAAGCCCTCCGGCGAAGAAACTTGCGCCAATCCTTTTCGTGCTCTTCCTGTTCGCCTGGCTTCCCTCCGCCGGAGCCGCCGAAGGGAGCGATTGGGATATCCGTATCGGCGCGGGCGCGAGATACGATGCGAAGTATGAGGGTTCGGGCGAGATGAAAGCGCGGGCGCTTCCGCTCATCGATATCACCTGGAAAGACCTGGTGTTTCTCAACCCGCGCAACGGTTTGGGCGTGCGCGTCTATAACGAGGGCGGCCTCACGGTCAGCGCCGGGGTGGGGTATGTGTTCGCCAGAGACGAATCGGACAGCAGCGCTCTCAGGGGCATGGGCGATATCGATGAAACCGCCGCCGCCAACCTCGTCCTGAAATATGACCTGGGCCTTCTTGCACCCTACGCCGGCGTTTCAAGACACCTGGGAGGCTCCGGGGGGACGCTGGTGAAGGCCGGCGTCGGGGCCATCGCGCCGCTTGCCCTGCTGAGCGGAAGGATGAAACCGCAAGACTCAGGAAGTGGCGGACTGAAAGGCCCGGTGTTAAAGCTCGCCGCATCCGCCACCTGGGCGGACGGGGACTACATGGAAAGCTACTTCGGCGTGAATCCGGCCCAATCTTCGGCCTCGGGCTATTCTCGATACAAGCCCGAGTCCGGATTCAAATCGGTGGACTTCGAAGCCGGCGTCATCTGGCTGCTTGCGGACGGACACTGGGCGGTGAACGCCCAGGTCGGGTACTCGCGATTGCTTGGCGATGCCAAAGACAGTCCCGTCGTCAGGGACGCCGGCCGGTTCTCCGGCGGGTTGTTTCTGTCTTACCGTTTCTGATTCGGCAGAGTTGTTTTCGAGCCGGCGCGCCGCCGCTTCATCGCGGCGGGGTTGTTGAAAAAGCTCCGTCTGCTCGGAAACGACCACCGCCGTCATTGCGACGCGCGCCGGAATCCAGTGCGGGTGATCCGTGAACCGCTCCTGCAGGATACCGGATTAAACCATTCCGGCATGACGGGCGGAGCCGCGCGCGGGCATCGCTCCATTTGACCCTCCCTCCACAGTCGGGTCAAACCCTCGATACGGCCCTGCGGGCCTACTCGGGATGAGGAGGATTGTGTTCTCTTCGTCCTGAGCCGCCGCTGCGTTACCCTCACCCTGAGTAGCGGCCCTTCGACAGGCTCAGGGCAGGCTCCGCCGTTCCCCCCCCCCACCTTCCTCACCCTGAG
>CAYTSP010000030.1:0-14722 GCA_964440505.1 uncultured Nitrospinaceae bacterium | reverse complement strand
GGGAGGCGCTTCCCGGGATCAAAGGGGGGGGACAATGAGTAATACGACGTTTTGCACGCTGGATCAGGAGCCGCCGTGTAGCGCGAGGATCGCGGTCGTCGGCGTAGGAGGGGGCGGCGGAAATGCCGTCAACACCATGATTTCCGCGGGCATGGAAGGTGTGGATTTCGTGGCCGCGAACACGGACGCCCAGGTTTTGGAGCGCTCTCTCGCGTCCGTGAAAATTCAGCTCGGACAGGAATTGACGAACGGACTGGGGGCCGGCGGAAACCCCGATGTCGGCCGGAAAGCCGCCCTGGAGGACACCGAGCGTCTCTCCGAATTCATGCACAGCCTCGAGATGGTGTTCGTCACCGCAGGCATGGGCGGCGGCACGGGGACGGGCGCCGCTCCCGTCATCGCGCGAATCGCGAAGGAGGCGGGCGTGCTGACGGTGGGCGTCGTCACCAAGCCGTTCGAGTTCGAGGGTCCGCGCCGGATGAGCCAGGCCGACGAGGGGATCGATGAGTTGCGCGAAGCCGTGAACACGCTCATCACCATCCCCAACCAGCGCCTGCTGGGAATGGTCGAGCGCTCCACGCCGATGATGGAGGCTTTCCAGAAGGCGAACAACGTCTTGTTGCAGGCGTGCAAGGGTATCGCCGACCTCATCACAACGCCCGGCCTGATCAATCTCGATTTCGCCGACGTGCGCACCATCATGCGCGACATGGGCGGCAAGGCGCTTATGGGCAGCGGCACGGGCCAGGGGGAGAATCGCGCCGTCATCGCCGCGCAGAACGCCATCAACTCTCCATTGCTCGAGGAGGGGACCATCGAGGGTTCCCGAGGCGTGCTCATCAACATCACGGGCGGTAAGGATCTCTCCCTGTTCGAAGTGAACGAGGCCTGCAAGCTCGTCCATGAAAAAGCGCACCAGGACGCCAACATCATTTTCGGCTCGGTGATTGACGCGAACATGGACAACCAGATTCGCGTGACCGTCATCGCGACGGGCTTCGGGCGGGAATCAATCCGCGAAGTTCCCCCTCTGGAATCGGAAGCCACGGGCACCGAGGGCGGAAAAATTTCGGTTCCCGCGTATATCCGCCTGAAAAACACCAGGACGCAATCCGGCGTGCCGGACAACCTGGAGGATGACGATCTGGACGTGCCCACTTTCCTGCGCAAGCAGGTTGACTGACCCCTCAACGTCGTTCGGCAGAGGGGGCCTCTCTCGCGCCTGACGACGCATTCCCCATGGACGCGACTGGGGGAGAGCATTCTCCCCCAGCCCCGCCTTTTTCGAGAGCATGGCCATGTTTCTTGTGGCGTCCCGGGCCTCTCTTTATAATGAGAGACGGGCAAGAGGTTTCACGAAGCGTGTTCGATGATTTCCCGTCGTCCGGGATGGGTTGCGGATGAATTCTCTGGAGCGTCAAGAAGCCGGCGGCGTTGAATTTCTCAGATCACCCTTGCTGGAAGAACTCGGTTTCTTGCGTCACGGGTTCAGCACCCGGAGAGGCGGGACGAGCGAGGGCCGCTTCCGATCGCTCAATCTCGGGCGCGCCAGGGGTGAAGTTCCCGAAAACGTGGCGGAAAACAGAAGGCGCTTTTTCGGTGCCGCCGATTTTCCGTCGGGACGCCTGGTGGAGGTAAAACAGGTGCACGGCTGCGACGTTCTCGTGGCCGAGCGCATCTCCCCCGAAGAAAAAGCGCGCGGCGACGCCCTGATCACGAATGTCCCGGGCCTGGGACTGGCGGTTCAGACGGCGGATTGCATTCCCATGCTCATCGCAGACGCGCGGAAAATGGCCGTCGCCGCCGTGCATGCGGGACGCAAGGGGGTGGCCGGCGGCGTTTTGCCCGCGACCATCGAGCGGATGAAAGAGGAATACGGCTGTGACCCCGTGGACATGCGGGCCGCTCTCGGCCCCGCCATTTCCGGGGATTGCTACGAGGTGGGTGAGGAGTGCCTGCCGCCTTTTCGCGAACGGCACCACAACTGGAGAGATTTCACCACGCACCTGGGGCGGGACAAGTGGCTGCTGGACCTCCCCCTGGCGGCGAGGCTTCAGTTGGCCTCGGCGGGGATTCCCGAAAGCCGGATTGGCGCGCCGGGGCCTTGCACGTATTCTGAATCATCGGCATTTTTTTCCTACCGCCGGGACGGGCCGCCCACGGGGAGGCTGCTCTCGGCGATATGGATAAGAGCCTGAGGGATACGGTGAGCACGATCGGGCAGCGATACGAGATGGTGAAGGGGCGCGTGGCGGATGCCGCCCTCGCCTGCGGCCGGGACCCGGATGAAATCCGCCTTCTGGCCGTGAGCAAGACCCAGCCCCCCGAGCGCGTCGTCGAGGCCATCGAGGCGGGCGTCGACATCATCGGGGAGAACCGGGTGCAGGAAGCCCAGCGCAAAAGGGGCGGGATCGATCCTGAGGTGGCGGGCGGAGCGAGGTGGCACCTCATCGGCAGCCTGCAAAGGAACAAGGCCCGCGCCGTGCCCGGGCTGTTCGACGTGGTGGAATCCGTCGATTCCCTCGCCTTGGCGCGTGAATTGAACAAGCGCGTGAACGCCGCGGGGGGAGACCCCCTGGACGTGTTTATTCAGGTCAATACCGGAGAAGAGGCCCAGAAGGGCGGGGTCGCCCCGGCGGATGCGATGACGCTCATACGCGAGGCCTCCGGGCTGGAAGCCTTGCGGGTCGTCGGCTTGATGTGCATTCCTCCCCTGGGACGGGAAGCGGAGGAGAGCCGCCCCCATTTCGAGTTGTTGAGGAAGCTGAGGGATGAGGTGCGAGACGCCGGGTACTCACACGTCCGGGAGTTGTCGATGGGCATGTCGAACGACTTCGAAGTCGCGGTAGCCGAGGGAGCGACGCTCGTCCGCATCGGCACGGCCATTTTCGGGCCGAGGGGAACGGACTGAGGCGAATTTGAATCGGGCCAATCATTTCAGTAGGATGGAGTGGTTCCGGCGTTCGGAGCGATTTCGGGCTCATATGCGAAAGGTGCTTGGATCATGGCGGAAATCCTTGTAATCGGTGGCGGAAACATGGGCGAAGCGCTCGCCATGGGCATGGTGAATTCCGCCTATGCGAAAATCGATGACATCGTCATCGCGGAACCCCTGGCGGAGCGCGCCGAATACCTCAGGAAATCGTCGGGAGTTCAGGTGGTGCCCGACGGGGCCGAAGCCGCTCCCGGGGCGAACAAGGTGGTGATCGCCGTGAAGCCCCAGGTGCTGGACGCCGTTATGGGCGGGCTTAAACACGCCCTGGCGCACCGCCCGCTCCTGATTTCCGTCGTCGCGGGCGCGCCCACGAGCCGGTTCACGGGAATTCTGGGCGAAGAAGCGCGCGTCGTCCGCGTCATGCCGAACACGCCCGCCCTCGTGGGAGAAGGCGCTGCGGGGCTGTGCGCGGGCGGAGGGGCATCGGAGGCGGATTTGTCGCAAGCGAGACAACTTCTGGAATCCGTCGGCAAGGCGGTGATTCTGCCTGAATCGCTGATGGACGCCGTCACGGGCCTGTCGGGCAGCGGTCCCGCGTATGTCTTCCAGTTCATCGAGGCGCTGGCGGACGGCGGGGTGAGGGCGGGCCTGCCGCGTGAGGAGGCGATGCTGTTGGCGGCCCAGACCGTTTTGGGCTCCGCGCGGATGCTGCTCGAGACGGGAGAGCATCCGGGCCGCCTGAAGGACATGGTGGCCTCGCCCGGGGGAACGACCATCGCCGGTTTGCACGCGCTCGAGAACGGGGGGCTGCGCTCCGCCGTCATGAACGCCGTGCGCGCCGCCGCGCGCAGAAGCGAGGAACTGGGCCGTGGCTAGCCCATTTCTCCAAACGAGGGTTCGGCCGTGTTTCTGATTTCGAATTTCATGAACGGGATCGGGGTGATTCTCAGCTATCTGCTGACCATCTACATCTGGATCATCATCATCCGCGCGCTTTTGTCGTGGGTGAACCCGGACCCCTACAACCCGATAGTCCAGATATTGTACCGTTTGACGGAGCCGGTGCTGGCTCCCGTGCGTTACCGGATGCCGGACATCGGAGGCATCGATGCGAGTCCGATTGTGGTATTGTTGATCATATTCTTTTTGCAAAGTTTCGTGGTTCAGAGTATTTTTGATCTGGCCAATATGCTGCGTTGATTTTCTCCTGGGGAGCCTGCGATGAAGTTCAGCGGCAACGACGTTCGAAGCCATAGCTTTTCGAGCAAAATGCGGGGCTACGATCGTCTCGAAGTCGACGCCTTCTTGTTCAAGGTGGCCGATTGGCTGGATCAGTCGGTACGGAAGAACGAACAACTCAGCCTGCAATGCAAGGATCTGTTCGAGCAATACAACAGCCTGAGGGAAGAGCACGCCAATCTGCAGAAAATCCTCATCTCCGTGAATGAACTCAGGGATCAGGCCACGGCCAAGTCCGGCGAATTGGTGGAAAAAGCGGAAACCGACGCCGAAGTGCTCATTCAGGGGGCCGAAGCCGAGGCGGGGAGGATCCGCGCGAAAGCCGAAAAAGATACCGAAAAACTGCGCGAGGAGATAGAGAATCTGACGGAGCGCAGGGACAAGCTTCTCAAGGAAATGTACGAGACGTTTCTCTCCCAGATTCGAACGCTCGAAACCGAGGGCGTCCGCATGGGGGTCGATCTCGTCCGCCTCCTTGAAGAGGAAAGCGAAGAAGCCCCTGAAGAGGAAAGCGAAAACGTCATCAAGTTGAACCAGAAAGCGGAGGGCGATGCGTCGTGATCGGCCTCCGCGAGGAGGCGGACGGCGTCAGTTTTGAAGTTCGGGTCCAGCCGCGTTCATCCAAAACGGAAATCAGTGGAATTCAGGACGGCATCCTGCGGGTGCGGCTGACGTCGCCGCCCGTCGACGGGGCCGCCAACAGGCAGTGCATCGAGTTGCTCTCCCGGAAAATGAAGATACCAAAGCGCGCCATACGAATCGCCTCGGGCGCGGGCGCGCGCAGGAAGCGCCTGAAAATTCTGGGCCTGGGCGTCGAGGAGATGAAAGACATCCTGAACGCCTTGGAATAAGGACCCATGCCCTTCATGTGAAGCCATGAATGAGAGAATCCGGATGGGCGGGAAAAAAGAGATTGAGGGAAATTTTCACCACATCGCGTTTCGAGACGGCGCGCTCGTTCTGCTGGATCAGCGCAAGCTCCCCCGCGAAGAGATTTACCTCGAATGCCGCACGGAAGACGAGGCGGCCGAGGCCATCAGGACCATGGTGGTGCGCGGCGCGCCCGCCATCGGGATAGCGGCGGGCTACGGCATGGCCCTGGCCGCCGCCCGCCACGCGGGTTCAGGGGCCGGTGCGCAGCGCGAGGCGCTCGAGGGGGCGGCCCGGGTGCTGGGCGCCACGCGCCCCACGGCGGTGAATCTTTTCTGGGCGATTGAAAAAATGATGGCGCACGTCGACAAAAGTGCCTCCGGGCCCGAAGCGCTGGCCGAAGAGCTCCTCCGGCTGGCCGAGGCGATGCACGAGGAGGACGCCGCGGTTTGCCGCCGGATAGGCGATCTGGGTGCTGCGCTTCTGCCCGAGGGGAGCAGCGTTCTCACCCATTGCAACGCGGGCGCGCTGGCGACCGCCGGTTACGGCACGGCGGGCGGCGTGATTCGCAGCGGTTTCCGGGACGGGCGGGTGCGGGAGGTTTTCGTTGACGAGACGAGGCCTTTCCTGCAGGGAGCGCGCCTCACCGCCTGGGAGTTGAGCCGCGACGGCATTCCCGTGGTGCTCATCACCGACAACATGGCCGCGCATTGCATGCGCCTGGGAAAGATAGGCGCGATCGTCGTGGGGGCGGACCGCGTGGCCGCCAACGGGGATGTCGCCAATAAAATCGGCACCTACGGCCTCGCGGTGCTCGCGCGAGAGCACGGGGTGCCCTTTTACGTGGCGGCGCCGACGAGCACCATCGACATGGAGGCGAAAGGCGGCGCGGACATTCCCATCGAGGAGCGCCCCGGAGAGGAGGTCCGCTCCTTCGGCGGCGCGCTCGTCGCGCCGGAGGGCGTGCGCGTCTTCAACCCCGCGTTCGACGTGACGCCCGCGCGCTTCGTGGACGCCCTGGTGACGGAGCGGGGGTTGGTTCGCCTCGCCGAAGGGGAGTCTCTCGGCTCGATCCCGGGTTGAGCGGTATCTTCTTCCAGGGAGGCGTCAAGTTTGCCGTTTCAAAGCGAGATGTAGGCTTCTCGTGTTGACTTGCGCCCCGAGTGCGGGCTATAACCCGACATTCTTCGGTCGGTTATGAAGAGTTGATTTCATGGGGGCTGTAGCGAAGTTTGGTTATCGCGCTGGCCTGTCAAGCCAGAGATCGCGGGTTCGAGTCCCGTCAGCCCCGCCACTTTTTGCCGCCGCCCCGAATCTTTGTTTTCCTTGAGTTTACAGGAGAAGATGCCGTTCCGCCTTGTCCCGGCGTAAGAGACTGGGTGAGCTTTGGTTTTCGGCGGAAGTTTGTTGTATAATGGATTTTAATTCATAGAATTTATTTTTATTGACATATAAAATTTCGCTTTCCTACATCGTAAGCGAATCTTTATCAATCTTTGGGCGTATGGTTTGACTGGCGCCGGTGGTATGTCGGCGCCGGAAGGCTTTGCGTCCTTTCACGATTCCTTGAGCCGTCTCAAGGGAGTCTTCATCCACTTCAAGGAGAAACGGAATGAAAAGGTTAGTTGGTTTCGCACTGGCCGCCGCGTTCGTAGCGGGTACGTTCGTGGCGGTCGCACCGGCCGAATCGGCGACGCTGCGAATCGGCGCGCACCGCTCCATGTGGGGTTCTTTCGAGGTCATCGCCGACCGCATGGACTATTGGAAAAAGGAAGGGCTGAAATACAAGGTAGGTTACTTCAAGCAGGGCAAACTGATGCGCAACGCCATCATCCAGAACAACCTGGACACCGGCACCACGGGCTTCTCGCCTTTCACCACGGCGATTTCCAAGGGCGCCAAGGTAACGGCCATCGGCGTCACGGCGAACATTTGCGCCGCCATCAACATCATCGTGCCCGCGAAATCGAAGGCGAAGAGCCTCAAGGACCTCAAGGGCTCGGTGTTCGCCAACAAGAAGGGCACGAGCACGGACTTCGCGTTCCAGTCCTATGTCGTTCCCGCGTACGGGCTCAAGAGTTCCGATTTCCCGCTCCTGAGCGTCCGCGCCACCGAGCGCATCGCAGCGCTTCTCTCCGGCGCCGCCCAGGCGGCGATGGTCGGCGAGCCGCAGGGCGAGATCGCCCGTGAGGCCGGCTACATTCGCTATCTCGAGAATCTCTGCAAGTACGACAACACGAGCATGATGCACGTGGGCAACCCCCAGACCATCAAAAAGCACCCCGATCTCATCTACAAGTATTTCCGGGGCTGGCTGAAGGCGCACGAGTTGCTGAAGAACGACGTCAAAAAGTACGCTACGGTCTACACCAAGGCCTTGAACGAAGTGGGCGACAAGGCCAAGGTGAGCATCACGCTCAAAGCCATCAAAAAGCTCAAGACCGAAGTTTTCATCACCAATCGGGTGAAGAACTACCTGAACGACATGGGCGACAAGCAGATCAAGCTCGGCTGGATCAAGAGCCGCCCCGACTTCACCAAGAGTCCGTTCATAGATGATTCCATCCTCCGCAAGGCCGCGAAGGACATCGGTTTCAACTAAACGACTCCGCAATTCGCGAAACGGAAAACCCCCGGGAGTTTCCATGCTCCCGGGGGTTTTTTGTGAAATCTCACCTTATGTTGTATATTAAGAACATATCGACATGAAGTAATGCCTTTTTGAGGGCGTAATCTCTCTTTTCACACCTTGAGAGGAGGGCATCGAACCATTGGCGAAGGAGTTTCCGGCGTCGGGGATATCTCTGTCCCGATAGCTTTGTGTTTTTTTTGCAATACGCTGGACTATCCATGGAAGTCTTCATTCACTCGAAGGAGGAGCAAGCATGAAAAGACTTGTTGGTTTCGCACTGGCCGCCGCGTTCGTGGTGAGTACGTTCGTGGTGGTTGCGCCCGCCGAGTCGGCGACGCTGCGCATCGGCGCGCACCGGGCCCTGATGGGGTCTTTCGAGGTCGTCGCCCACCGTATGGGCTACTGGAAGAAAGAAGACTTGAAGTACACGATGAGCCACTTCAAGCAGGGCAAACTGATGCGCAACGCCATCATCCAGAATAACCTGGACACCGGCACCACGGGCTTCTCGCCCTTCACCACGGCGATTTCCAAGGGGGCGAAGGTAACGGCCATCGGGGTGACGGCGAACATCTGCGGCATGGTCGCCATTATCGTGCCCGCGAAATCGAAGGCGAAGAGCCTGAAGGACCTCAAGGGTTCGGTGTTCGCCAACAAAAAGGGCACGAGCACGGACTTCGCGTTCCAGTTCTACGTCGTTCCCGCGCATGGCCTGAAGCGCTCGGACTTCCCGCTTCTGAGCGTCCGCACGACCGAGCGCATCGCCGCGCTGGTGTCCGGCGCCGCCCAGGCGGCCATGGTCGGCGAGCCGCAGGGTGAAATCGCCCGCGAGAAGGGCCTGATTCGCTATCTGGAGGATCTGTGCAAATACGACAACACGAGAATGATGCATGTGGGCAATCCCCAGACCCTCAAGAAGCACCCCGATCTCTACTACAGGTACTTCAGGGGCTGGCTGAAGGCTCACCAACTGCTCAAGAATGACCCCGAAACCTACGCCAAGGTCTACACCAAGGCGCTGCAGGAAGTCGGCGACAAAGCCAAGGTGAGCACCACTCTCAAGGTCGTTAAAAAGCTCAAGACGGAGGTTTTCCTGAGCGACGAGGTGAAGAAATACCTGAACGACATGGGCGACAAGCAGATCCAGCTCGGCTGGATCAAGAGCCGCCCCGACTTCACCAAGAGTCCGCACCTGGATGACTCCATCCTCCGCAGGGCCGCGAAGGACATCGGCTTCAACTAGGCGGTCGGACGAGACGCAACAGAAAACCCCCGGGAGCGAAAGTTCCCGGGGGTTTCTTGTTGAATGCGTGGTTCGGCGCATGGAACCGACCGTGGAGGGTAGAGACATCACCCCCCTTATAGAGCACTCAACGACCACTCCCCCCTTGAGGGGGCTGTTGAAAAAGTCCCGCCTGCGACCCCCTCCGCAAGCCGTCAACGCTTCTTTCCTCACCCTGAGTAGCCGCCGGAGGCGGCGTATCGAAGGGCGAGGGGAGTCGAACGCCTCGCGCCGGGGCGAGAAGGCATCCTTCGATACGCGGCTTCGCCGCTACTCAGGATGAGGCGGAGAGGGCTTTTTCAACAACCCCCTCAAGGGGGGAGTGAACTTCAAAAGCGGGCGCGCAACCCAAAATCGTTTCCCGGAACTTTTTCAACAACCCCGCATGCGTCCCCTGCAATCGAAGCAACAAAACGACGACCGTGCCCGCCCGTCAATCATATTCACCCCGATACAGGACAGGCCCCCGTGCCTGTCCCTGCGAAGCGTAACCACGGGAATGGACATATCCGATACGGGTGGCCACAGAGGGTCAGGGCGGCCACGGGGGGTAGGGCGGCCATAGGTCGAACTCCCCTCTTCGGGAAGTTCGACGCCCTACTACGGGTGAATGCTGTTTTGCTCGGTCGATAAACAAGAATGTGTAGGGACAGGTCGCGACCTGTCCCTGCGGAACTGCGCCCGCGGGTAGACGGCGTGGGGAGCAGGGATCATCTCTCCATGACAAAAAAACCGGGCGCGGCTCTCACCGCGCCCGGATTGTAAGTAACTGTTCTTGCTTTGATTACACCTTCTTGTCCTGCGCGCCCATCGCCTCCATCATGCCCCAGCGGATGACGGTGCGGCTTTCGATGGGCTGGAAGAGCACCTTCTCCAGCACGAAGCCGAAGAGGCCGAGGATGCCGAGCGCCACCATCATGAACGCGATGTCCAAGTATTCCTGCGCGTCGAAGATGCCGGCGGAAAGTCCCCAGCGGATGCCGGCGAACGCCTCCGCCCCCACGCCCGCGCGCCAGGCGCGCGCCAGGCCGATGCGCATGCCGCTCAGAATCATCGGCAGCGAGCCGGGCAGGACGACGGTGCGGAAAATCGTCATCTTGTCCGCGTTCATCGACTGGGCGGCGCGTATCCATACCGGGTTCACGGTTTTCACGCCCGTCCAGACCGCCATGGCGATGGGCAGGAACGAGGCGAAGGCCGTGATGACGATGACCGTCTGGTCGCCGATGCCCGACCAGATGACGACGATGGGCGTCCACGCGATGGCCGGAATCGGCAGCAAGACGGAGAGAAGCGGGACGAAGAACGATTCCCAGAAGGCGAAGCGGCCCATCAATATGCCCACGATGGTGCCGACGATGGCGGCGATGAAGAACGAGAACGGGAGGCGCCACGCGGTGTTGAGCGTGTGAAGGAGAATCGGGCTCTCCAGGAGTTTCCAGATATGGTCCAGGAAACTCAGATTCGGGTTCTCGGCCAGCGCCCGGAACAAGGGGTCCGTCACCAGTTCCCAGGCCCTGAAGACGATGGCGTCCACGGTCGGGAAAAGCCTGCCCTGGTTGCCCTGGGCCTGCATGGCGGCGACCTGCCAGATGGCCAGGATGACGATGAACGGGTAGATCGGCCTCAGTTTCACCCAAAATGGTGACCTCAACTCTTTTTTCTTCTCATCCATCGGTTGAGGAACAGGCGTTGCCTCGGATGTCTGCATGGATAATTCCTCTCTAGAAATCGCGAATCAATTCGTTCACGTGTTTTTGCAGTCTGATGAACTCGGGCGCGAGATCGTCGCGGGGTCTGGGGAGATCGACTCTCACGATCTCGCGGATTCTCCCCGGATTCGGAACGAAAACCACGATCCGGTTCCCGAGGTAGACGGCTTCGCTCAGATTGTGTGTGACGTAGAGAATCGTCTTTTTCGTCTTCTGCCATACGTCGACGGTGAGTTCCTGCAACTCCTCGCGCGTCTGGGCGTCGAGCGCGCCGAAGGGCTCGTCCATCAGGAGGATTTGCGGGTCGAACGCCATGGCTCTCGCCACCGCCACCCGTTGCCGCATACCGCCCGAGAGGTTATGAGGAAAGAAATCCGCAAATTCCTCGAGGCGGACGAGGCGGAGGTAGTCTTGTGCGATTTCTCTGCGTTCCTTCTCGGGCATGTTTCTGATCTCGAGGCCGTATTCCACGTTCTGCCTCGCCGTGCGCCACGGGAAGAGGGCGTATTCCTGGAACACGACGCCCTTGTCGTAGTCCTGGGTGAGCGTTTTTCCGTCCATGGTGATTGTGCCCGCGGTGATCTCGACGAAGCCGGCGAGCATGTTGAGCAGCGTCGTCTTCCCGCAGCCCGAAAGCCCGACGAGGCAGATGAACTCGCCGTCCTCGATATTGAGGTTCACGCCCTCGAGAGCGTGTACTTTTCTTTCGGGAGTGTCATAGATTTTTCTCAGGTTTTGAATCGATATTTTTGTGACCATGAATAAAAGTATTCCCAAAATGATGAAAGACTTAGCCTTTCGAGTGAATTGAAATCGAACCGAAGCAGACTGATTCTAGCAAATACGCGCCGAGAGAGAAACCGCAAATATACATTCATGATGTTTTGTAATAATCTCTTGTGCGCTCATATGTGCGGATGAATGATTCAAAGCCGAAAAGCGTTGAAATTACTTGAGATTCGGGTAGATTCCAAGCCCGGAAACTGGATTTTCACCGGGTGGTGCGATGGATCCCGGGGCGGGAATTCTGGAAAGGGTTTGATAGATGGATGGTCGACTTCCGCTGGAAGGGCTTCGGATACTGGCGGTGGAGCAGTTCGGCGCGGGGCCGCTGGCCTCGCAACTGTTGGGGGATATGGGGGCCGAGGTCATCAAAATTGAGGATCACGCCGTGGGCGGCGATTCCGCGCGGCCCGTCCCCCCGTATGCCCTTCCTCATAACGACAGCTACTATTTCCAGTCCTTCAACCGCAACAAGAAGAGCGTTGCGCTCAGGATTCGCACGCCCGAGGGCAAGGCGGTATTGCGAAGACTCGTCCCCAAAGCGGATGCGCTCTATGCGAATTGCCGGGGCGATGCGCCCGAGAAGCTCGAGATAACGTATAAGCACCTGGGTCCCTACAACGAGAAGATCGTATGCTGTTTTCTCTCGGGCTACGGGATGACGGGTCCCAGGGCGCCCGAGCCGGCCTATGACTACCTCATGCAGGCCTACGCGGGCATCATGGACCTGACGGGAGAGCCGGACGGACCCCCGACCAAGGCCGGCGTGAGCTTCGTCGACTTCTCTGGCGGATTCATATCGCTCGTGGGCCTGCTGGCCGCGTTGTGGGAGGCGAATCGCACGGGCAAGGGCCGGGACGTCGACGTGGCGCTCATGGACGGCGCTTTGGTTCAGCTTGCGTACATGGCCACCTGGGCGCTCAACTGCGGCTACGTGCCGCAAAAATTCTCCCGGAGCGCGCACCCCTCGATGGTGCCCGCGCAGAATTTCGAGACCAAGGATGGATGGGTGAGCGTGCTTTGCCTCAAGCAGAGTTTCTTCCCCATCCTCGTCGAACGCATGGGCTTGCCGGCACTGGCCGAGGACCCGCGTTTCAAGCTGGCTCAGGACCGCTTCGAGAACCGGGAAGTTTTGCTGGATATCCTCGAACGGGCGTTTCAGGAAAAAACGAACGCGGAATGGACCGAATTGCTCCAGGGCCATGTTCCCTTCGCGCCGGTGAACACCGTGGCGCAGGCGATGGAGGACCCCCAGATTCTGGCGCGGGACATGATTGTCGAGATGGAGCACCCCGCAGCAGGGAAGATGAAAGTCCTGGGTCCGCCCATCAGGCTGCCGGGCGCGGATATGAGGTACGTGAGAGCGCCTTATCTGGGCGAACACACGAGAGAGGTTCTGGGCGGTCTCCTGGGCATGGAGGATGACGAACTCGAGGATTTGAGAGAGAAGAACATCGTGTCCTGGGCCGCTCCGCCCGAAGGGTAGGGCGCAGGGCAGAGCGATAATTTGCCGGTTTTCATTCACATTTCGGAGGTGTTCACATGGCGGATTTGCCTGTACCGCAAGTCGTAAATTCCCTGGACGTAGACGAGGACAAGGCCTATGAGCCGCCCTACGACATCCGCTGGGGCGTGAACCGCGAGACGACGGGGACGGATTCCATCACGATGGGGAGAACCATCATCCCGCCCAGGGGCCGCAACGCGCTGCACTATCACAAAAACTGCGACACCACGATCTACGTGGTGAAAGGCCCCATCAACATCTACTGGAAAGAGGGCGGGGAGATCGTAAGAAAGGAAATACCCGTCGGCCATTTCGTCTATTTCCCCTGCGGTTGCATCCACGGGCAGGAGAATCCGAGCACGGACGAACCGGCGGAGTTGATATTCACCTACGGCGGTATGCCCAACAAGGAAGCGGCGGGAACGACGTTCGTGGACGATCCCAGAGACCCGCTGAGAGACTAAATTTTCGCTTTTCCGGGGCGGTCTCTATTCGCCCGTCATCGCCCGGGAATGAGGAGATGAATTCGCACATGTTTTCCCCACGATTCCTCGTTTGTCTGCTCCTCATCAGTTTCCTGGGCGTCACCGCCTCTTCCGCGCAAGCACAGGAGATTCGCAAAAAGGTATCCGGTTTCGACGGCGCGGCGCTGGTGCACGTTCCCCCGGGATGGTTCGTGATGGGCAGCAAATTCGGCGACAAGGATGAACGTCCGCCCCGGAAAATTTTCGTCTCAGGCTTCTGGATCGACGAGACGGAAGCGACGGCCGGGCGCTTCGCGCGCTTCGTTGAGCTGACCGGATACAAGACGACGGCCGAGAAGCGGAAATGGTCCTGGACCTGGGACGCTTCCTTGAGGAAGGGAAGGGGCGGCTGGCGAAAGACGAAAGGTGCTGACTGGCGCAGGCCCGAAGGCCCGAAATCCACCTGGAAAACCACGCCGACCCAACCCGTATCCCACGTGAGCTGGCCCGATGCCGAAGCGTATTGCCAGTGGGCGGGCAGGCGCCTGCCCACCGAGGCGGAATGGGAGCGCGCGGCGCGCGGCGGGGACGGAAGGCGCTACCCCTGGGGTGTGGCGCGCGACGCGATGAGAGCCAACCTGAAGGGGGGTAAGGACGGGTTTCCCGGCGTCGCCCCCGCAGGCCGCTTCCCGAAGGGCGCGAGCCCGTTCGGCGCGCTCGACATGTCCGGCAACGTCTGGGAATGGGTGGCCGACCGCTATGGTTCGAGGGCCTATAAGAAAATGGCCGAGCGCGACCCGCATGGGCCTGCGAAGGGGAAAACCAGAGTCGTCCGCGGCGCATCCTGGGGCAGTCCGGTCGCCTGGGCCACGGCGCACAACCGCTACCATCGCCCGCCCCATTATACGAACAACAAGATCGGCTTTCGCTGCGCTACGGGCGAAGGCGGTTGATAGGGCCGGAGGCGCACGACACACTGAGCCAAAATGCCGGCAAACGCAGGCCACACGCGGCGTAGGGTTCGTGATTCGTCAAGAAATGATGAAATAGATCAGGCGAAGCAGCGGTCTTTTTCTCCGCTCACTTCGACGTTCTCTCAATCAGGGCCTCCAGGACTCTCATGCTTTCGCGGTGACGGGTTTCCATATCTCTCATGGTTTCGCGGTGGCGGTTATCCAGAGCAGCCATGGTTTCTTCATGCTGCTTGTCTCTGGCTGCCGAAGCGCGGCTCATCTGTTTCAGCCCATACAAGATGAGAAAACATTGAACGCCGCCCACGATAAGCGTAATCAAGGCGT